>DASQDA010000877.1:0-1888 GCA_035634435.1 Polyangiaceae bacterium | reverse complement strand
TGCGCTCATCCCCCGCCTTTATCCGCTTACACCGAGGCCGGCAACCGCGCTATGGGTGAGCGCGCCTGCCTTGCGCTGCACAGCGCTCTGGCCACCGGATCCGAACCATGACAGCCGACACCAACAGCACGGCCGCGTTCTACGACGAGATGTGGCAGTCGTGGGGTGCCCTGGAGAGCGGCAGCCCTGCTGCGTCGCACCGCCGCCGCTGGCTGCTGAAGTTGATCCGCCAGCACGCCCCGCGCGCCGAGCGTGTGCTGGAAGTAGGCTGTGGCCAGGGTGCGCTCCTTCGAAGTCTGGGGTGCGCGCTGCCGCGCGCAGCGCTGAGCGGTGCCGACGTATCGGAGGCCTCGCTGGCGATTGCACGCGCTGCGTGTCCCACGGCGGAATTTTTCGCGCTCGATCTCGCCGCACCGGACTTCGAGCAGCGTCAGGGGGCGCGCGCGGGGAGCTTTGAGCTGATCGTGTGCTCGGAGGTGCTCGAGCATCTGACGGATGATCGCAGCGCGCTCGTGCGGCTCAGGTGGCTGCTGGCCCCCGGCGGTCACCTCGTCGTCAGCGTGCCCGCCGGGCAGCAGACGCGCTTCGATCGCGCGATCGGTCACGTGCGGCACTACGACGAGGCCATGTTGCGCCAGAGATTGGTGGGCGCGGGCTTCGAGCTCGACACGAGCTTGGCGTGGGGCTTTCCCTTCCACACGCTTTACCGGTTGGTCGTGCGCGTCGCGGCGCGCCTGACGCTCGAGCGCGCCGGGGGCGCGCCGCAACCCAGCCCGCTGCTGGCGTTGGGATATCGCGCCTTCGGTTCGCTGCTCAAGCCTCTTTACTACTTGAACCGACCTTACTGGGGGGAGCAGCTCTTTGCGGTAGCGCATCGGTCAGCAGGACGAGGCAGGGAGCCAGGGGCTTGAAACGCGCCGCTCAAAGCTGCTTGGCTCGCGCGGCGCTCACGATCTGAAAGCCGAAAAGCTGCGGCCAGATACCGCAAATCCGTGTTTCCAGCGGCTCCACCCAGCGTCCGTAGCCCCGGTACCAGCGCGAGCTTTGCAGACTGAGATGATCCCCGCGCTCCACGTCTCGCTCGAAGAGACGGCGCAGCCAGGGAGCCGCGGCCTGCGCCAGCGACGGCGTAGCCGTTTGCTCGAGCACGTCGAGCCCCACGTATTCGAGCAGCTCCCGGATCGAGCTCCGCGTGAAGAATCGCAGATGCGTGCGGTCGCGCAGACCCGACCAGGAGTAGTCGAAGCGTCCCAGCAGCGTGGTGACGCGGTTGTACCAGACGGCGTAGTTCGGCACGCTGACGAGGAACAGCGCGCCTTCCACCGAGGCGTGGCCCAGGAGGCGCTCGAGGAAACGCACCGGGTTCTCCACGTGCTCGATCACATCCGAAAGCATCACCACCTGGAACTTGGCGACAGTTTTCGTCTCCAGCCACGCCTCCAGGCTGCCCTGAAACACCTCGTCTGCGGCGGACGCAGCCAGTGCTGCTGCGGCCGCGTTGGGCTCGATAGCGGTGATGTGCGCTGCGGGAGCGAGCTTCTTCAGCGCTCGGACGTTGGCGCCCGCGCCTGCACCGACGTCGAGGACTCGCGGTGCGGGCCGACCCCCGAGCACGTGACGTTCGAACAAAGCAAGCAGCGCGTTGTTTTCGCGCTCGATGTACGCGTACTGCCCTTCCCGGTAGTCGAGCGGATAAGGTCGCGGTGCGGGCATGAGCGCCGAGAATACTTTCGGCTCTGGCCCAACGCGAGCCCTCAAGCGCGCTAAGTAGCGGGCCCATGGCTGCCCCTCACCTCTTCCGCTCCTCGCTGGCAAAGCCCGGCCGAGCGCGCCGCCGCGGGCGCCCGCGCAGGGGGCTCGAGCGGGGCTGCGGCGTGGGAGCCACCGG
>DASQDA010000876.1:0-1961 GCA_035634435.1 Polyangiaceae bacterium | reverse complement strand
GCGCATTGCGCGCGACGACTGGCGCGGGCAGGCAGCGGCGCTGCTCGCGGGGCAACAACCAGCGAAACCTCCACAGACGGAGTAAGCTCGCGGCTGCCATCATGCGCATCGCCTTGATCTACCCGCCTCCATGGAAAATTCCGGCGCCGGGCGAATCGGTCGCTGCTTTCGGCGCCGACGGGCCCCCAGCCGACTACCGGGAAGGCGACCTCGACGCTGACTTCTTCCAGACGCCGTATGGCCTGTTTTCGCTGGGGGCGCAGGCGCTGCGAGCCGGGCATCAGGTCAAGGTGCTGAACCTATCCGGCTTTTCGTGGACGGCGGTCGAGGAGGTCGTGCGCAACCTCGACGCGGATCTGTTCGGGATGTCGTGTTGGACGGCGAATCGTCGCGGCGTCGCGCTGCTCGCGACGGAGCTGAAGCGGCGACACCCGGACGTGCCAGTGGTCATCGGCGGACCCCACGCAACCCCGCTCGCGAAGGAGATGCTTCAGCATCACGGGGCCATCGATCTGGTGTGTTTGGGCGAAAGCGACCTCACGTTCCTGGAGCTCATCGAACGTCTGCAAGCCGGTGGATCGACGACTGGCATCCCCGGTACCGTTTACCGTTCGACGAGCGGTATCGAGCAAGCATTGCCGCGCGCATCCATCGTCGACCTCGACACCCTGGCGCCGCCGCATCGCTATTTCGATACCCACATCGTGATGACCTCGCGAGGGTGCCCGTGGGCGTGCACCTTCTGCGGCGCAGAAACCAGCTGGGGCCGCGGATTCCGCGGACACTCGGTGCCGTACGTGCTCGACACGCTGGAGCTTGCGGTAGGGCGGCTCAGCGTGAAGCTGGTGCAGATCAAGGACGACACGTTCACGACCAACAAGAAGCGCGTGCTCGAGCTCTGTCGCGGCATCCGCCAGCGCAAGCTGAGCTTCTTGTGGAGCTGCGACACGCGTGTGGACGTGCTCAACGAGGAGCTGCTCTACGAGATGCGTTTGGCTGGCTGCCAGCGCTTGAGCTTGGGAGTGGAATCAGGGTCGCAGCAGATCCTGGACGGCATTCACAAGAAGATCACCAAGCAAGAGATCATCGAAGCCGCGGACATGGCCAAGAAGTTCGGCATTCACGTGCGTTTCTACATGATGCTGGGCAACCGCGGGGAGACGGCGGAAACCTTCCGCGAAACGCTGGCGTTTCTGGCTGCCGCGCGGCCGCACCAATACATCTTCTCCTGTCTTTCAATCTACCCAGGCACCAAGGACTTCCACGACGCGGAGGCCGCCGGATGGCTCGAGCGTACGGCCTATTTCAGCGCCGACTTTCAAGAGCTGAAGGTTCCCTTCGATGCTTCCGAGAGCGACACGCGCGTGCTGAGCGAGTGGTTCGCCGAAAATAACGGACTGCGCGACTACTACCTCGAGGGCGTCGACGAGTGCCGCGCGGTTCTCGAGCGTCTGGGTGACCACGCTGCGGCACACCTGGATCTGGGCGGCGCTTACTACCGCGCGGGGCAGCTCGCCGAGGCGGAGCAGCACGTGCGCCGGGCGTTGGAGCTCGGATTTCCAGCGCCCGGGCTCGCGTACAACTACCTGGCGGTGATGGCGTACGCGCGTGGCGACATCGCGGGCATGCAGGCGCACTTCCTCTCGGCGGCCAAGCTCGACCCGCAACATGAAGTGCTGATGCGCAACGTGGAGGCGGCGCGCAACTGGTTCCGACAGCGCGGCCCGGAGCGGCAACTGCCGCTCAGCCTGGTGGCACGCCACGACTTTCAGCTGTTCGAGCGCACCCGGCAGCCGACCTTGCCGGGCCCTTTACCCGAAGACGTTTACACCTGGCAGCCCAGCGGCAGCCCCGACGCAGGGCTCGCGGCCAAAGCGGCTGGGGTGCTGCGGATCGACAGCGGCAACGAGGCCTTGCCGTTCCGTGGTCGACGTTTACCGACCCTGTGAGCGCGCGCTGCG
>DASQDA010000875.1:0-2892 GCA_035634435.1 Polyangiaceae bacterium | reverse complement strand
CTGGTGGTGACGGGGGAAAAGGATGCCCCTCCCATGCGCCGCGACGCCATCATGCAGGCGCTGGGCCCGCTGTGTGCGCAGCTCGTCGTCACGCCGCTGGCCGATTGCGGTCATTACCCCATGCAAGAGATGCCGCCGCTGACGGTCGCGTTGGTCGAGCGCTTTCTTGGAAGCTGAGGCAGCATCGTGGTCAACGAGTTTCAAGGGGAGCCAGGGCACTCGGCCGAGCATTTCGGTGTCACCCGCGATCACTGGTGGAACCGCGACTTCCTGCAGCTGATGGCCAAGCGCTGGAGGCTAGAGGAGGTTCGTGAGGTGCTCGACGTCGGATGCGGCGTCGGTCACTGGGGCATGCTGCTTGCGTCGGTCATGGCTGCAGACGTGCGGGTCACTGGCGTCGACCGCGAGCCGACATGGGTTACCCGGGCGAGCGCACGGGCACTCTCCTGCGGGCTGAACGGACGCTTCTCATATCGGCAGGCAGAGGCGGAACAACTTCCTTTCCCCAACAATTCGTTCGATCTGACCACCTGCCAGACGCTGCTCATCCATCTAGCCGAGCCCGCCGCGGCAGTCGTGGAGATGCTGAGGGTGACCAAGCCGGGCGGGCTCGTCGCCGTCGCTGAGCCCAACAACCTCAGCGCAGCACTGCTTCTGGATTCCATCACCAACCAGGCCAGCATCGACGACGTGGTGGCCCTCGTGCGCTTCCAGCTGACCTGCGAGCGCGGTAAGGTCGCGCTGGGAGAGGGCGACAACTCACTGGGCGATCGCGTGCCTGGGCTCTTCGCTGCACTGGGTCTCACAGATATCCAGGTGCACGTTAATGACAAGGCCATCGCTCTGTTTAGCCCCTATGCCGATGACGGACAGCGCGCCTTCAACGACGAGGCACGCGACCGCGTGACTCGAGGTGTGTGGAACTGGAGCGAGGAGGAAGCGAGGAGGCTCTTCTTGGCCGGCGGCGGCGCTGACGGCGATTTCCACGTTCATTTCACACGCGCGCTAACCTCTCGTCAAAACATCGTGCGCGGGCTCGACGGCGGGACTTATCACGGGGTAGTAGGCGGACCGCTTTACCTGATCGCCGGCCGTAAACGCGTCTGAGCGTTGACGCACCTGGTACGTTGCACGTTGGAGAGAGACACGATGTCCTTGGCTCCGCTCGGTACGTGGACCTGGTAAGAAAGCGCTGGCAGCTGGCGGCCCTGGGGGGACTCCTGGCGCTGCTCGGCGGTCTCTGGTGGGCTGCCGCACCCGCGGCAGTACCCAGCCCGGGCGGGCCACGGGACTTCGCGGTGTTCGCCTACGAGCTGGAGCTGCAGATCGATCGCGACCAAGAGATCCTCCGCGGGCTGCAGAAGATGCATTTGCGTTGCACGGGGGACCGTCTGGCGACGGTCAGCTTTCCACGCAATGGCATCGAGGTGCTGAAGGTGACGTCGGGAGGGCACGCTCTCCCCGTCGCCACGCGCAACAGCCGGTTCGAGATACGGCTCGCTGCACCTCTCGCCCAAGGTGAGGAAGTCTCACTCGAGCTCGCATATTCAGCAGCGCGCCCGAAGGGCGTCGTGTTTCAACCAGACGCCGTTTACACGAGCTTTCACACCTGTCACTGGATGGTTTGCCGGGATCGGCCCGACGACAAGGCGACCTTCCGGCTCGCCATCGACGTTCCTGAAGGTCTGTCCCTCGTCGCCAGCGGCGCTCCCATCGGCGAGCCGAAAGCCGACGGCACGCCTGGCCGTCAAGTATGGCTCGAACGCGTACCCTCATCGCCGTACTTGTTCGGATTCGCGCTGGGCCGCTTCGCGCGGACCGCGCGCCAGCACCGCGGCGTGACGCTCGAGTACTTCGCTTCCAAGGCAGATGGCCCGAAGCTTCGGCAAATGTTCGCTGATGACGAGCGCATGCTCGACTTCTTCGTGCAAAAGGCCGGACGGCCCTTGCCTCGGGCGACGTATCGTCAAGTGGTGGTCGAAGGCGACGCGGCCCCCAGGAGGCGAGCTCGTTCTCGCTCCTTGGCCGCGATCACCTCGAGGTGCGCACGACCGACCCTACGGAGGACTGGCTCGTGGCGCACGAGATGGCGCATCAGTTCTGGGGTAACGCCGTCACCTGCGCCGACTGGTCGCACTTCTGGCTGAACGAAGGCCTGACGGTGTTCATGGTCGCGGCCTACAAAGAGCAGCGCTGGGGTCCAAGAGCGTATGCCCACGAGCTAGGCTTGCTGCGCGCGCGACATCAGAAAGCGCGCGACGAAAACTTCGACGTTCCACTGACGTTCGCGGGAGAGTATCCGTCGTTACGCATCAAGCGCGCCATCGTCTACAGCAAGGGAGCGCTGTTTGCGCACCGCTTGCGCCAGGCCATGGGTGACCGCGCCTTCTGGGTGGCGCTCGCCAGGTTCACGCGTGACTTCACTGGACGCGCCGCCGTCACCCAGGACCTGCAGCGCGTCTTCGCAGCGCACACGAGCGAGGATCTGTCGGGGCTTTTCCACGAGTGGGCCTACGGCACGGGCTCTGCGGAAGCGGCAGCAAAGCCGCTTCCCGGTGCGGTCGACTGAGCGCCGCCTAGGACTGCTCCAAGTAGCAGGGCTGGAGCGATGAGTCGCCGGCCGCGCGCACGCCGTGATTTCAGCGCCCGCCGAAACCCACTAGTCTGCCGCGATGAGCGTGGTCCGCGTCCATCGTCGGGGACTTCGATCGGCGTAAACAGTCACACTGGGCGACGGAGGTTGCCCGGTTCCATGCGGCAGCGCGGTTGGGCATGGCCATCGAGCCGCGCTGGATACCCACGGCCTCGATTGCGCAACTGGGATGCGAGCGGCTCCTATCGAAGCGTCTTGCGAGCCTGTGCTTCATCACACGCGAAGGCTGGCGACTGAAT
>DASQDA010000874.1:0-12451 GCA_035634435.1 Polyangiaceae bacterium | reverse complement strand
AGACCTGCGTACACAGCTCGCCCACGGCTGCAGCGAAGCCGAAGCTGCGGACGGCTCCGTTGATGCTGAGCAGCAGTGCGGTGTAGCCGCACATGGTCGTCATGGAACAGGCGATCACGGCGCCGCCCGTCTCCAGAAATGCGCGTTCCACGCCTTCGGGACCCTCGAGCTCGCGGCGTTTCATGATGTTGATGGCGTAGTCGGCGCCAGCGCCGATCGCGATGGGCAGCGCAACGAAGTTCAAGAAGTTGAGCTTGATGTTGGCGAAGTAGAGCACGCCGACCAGCCAGGTCACTCCGAGCAGCAGCGTCGCTAGGGCGCCCCATCCGGCGGGTCGCCCGCGGAAGGCAATCAGTATGACCAGCAGCGTGCCGAGCAAGCTGGTGAAAGCAACGCGCGGTGCGTCTTCCGAGATGTTCAAGAGCATGTCTGAGAAGACCACCGCGTCACCCGTGCCGTGAATGACCTCGCCCCCGGGGAGCTCGACCGTTCGGAAGCTGTTGGCCCAGAGCATCAGGTAACGCGCATCGTTCAAGCTTCGGCCCTTGGCGGGCGAGACGTAAACGACCTTGCCTCGCTCGCCGTTCCGCTCCTCGAAGGGCCGGGCGACGAGATCCGGCAGGTCCGCGATGCCGATGGGACGCAGCTCCTTGGGAATGTGCGCCTGCAGCTTGGCCCACTGCTCGTCAGAAACGAACCCGCGCTTGCGAGCGCGCTCCAGGCGGTCGATGGTCTCGCTTAATAGACCAATCTTCTCCTCCTGATCCGCGGGCAGGAGCGTGAAGATGCTGACCACCTTGTCGAACGGCTTGTCGTTGGCAGGGGCCTGATCGCGTCGCTTCTCCAACTCGCGCACCAGCGGAAGCACCTGGTCGAGGCGATCGACCAGCACCGCCCTGCCCCCCTGATTCAAGCGGCCTACGACCTGGTTGACGCGCGAGCTCAACTGGTCGGCGGAGCTCGGGGAGCGCACGTCGTTGAGGATGTTGCGCAGGTTGTACTCCATGGGGTCGCCCAGGAAGTACAGGGCCGAAGCAACGATGCCGACGGCGCCCATGCCGATGCCCACCACCGCAACAGGACGCGGGAAGCGCTTGGACAGCCACGCAAACGGTCGGCCATACATGCCCGCCAGACGATCGCGCCAGCTGGGCTCGACCGCGAGCGGAAACAGCCGTTCGCTCAGCACGAGCACACACGGCAGCACCAGGTACGTGGAGAGCCAGCACAGCAACATGCCAGCGCCGCCGATGATGCCAAAGTGGCGAAAACCCCTGAAATCAGTGGTCATCAGGGCGCCGTACGAGACCATCGCCACCCCGACCACGGCCAGGGTCGCTTCGGAGGTCTGCAGCGACGCGGTGCGGACGGCCTGCGCTACCGACACGCCATCGTCGCGGCGGGCCTCGATGTAGCGCGCCATGTAGATGACCATGGCGTTGATGCCATTGCCGGCGATGATGCTGATCAGAAATCCGGTAGCCGTGTTCAGGTGGCCAACGGACACGCGAGCGAAGGCAAGCGACCAACAACAGCCGATGGCGATCGAGATACCCAGCGCCACGAGTGCGCGCACCCGCAAGAAGAACAGAAACACCACCAGCAGCACCAGGATGACGCCGCTCGCACCAATCGTGATCAGATCCTCGCTGACGGCTCTGTACTGCTCGACGCTGGTGATCAGGTTTCCCGTGAAGCCGAAGCGAAACTGCGGGTCGACAGCTGTGTAGTTGCCTTCTTTGACCAGGGCCGCGATGCGCGCCTGCAAGTCGAAAGCACGCGTGTCCATCGTGGCGATGGTCGTGCGCACCAGAATCGCTGCGAGATGGCCGTTCTCGCCGATGTAGTAACCGTCGAGGCCAGGCGCCTGCTGGCGGAGCTTGGCCATGGCGCCCTCGAAGCGCGCCTCGACGTCTTGCGCATCGATGCTGGCCGGCGGTGCGTCGCCCTCGTCGCCGAGATCGGTTCCAAGCTGGCGCGCGATTTCCCAGTCGTAACGCTCCGTCACTTTCTGGTGAAGGTCGCGGATTTCCTCCACGGACGCGTAAAGGTGCTTGTTGTCTTCGAAGAACTGTTGCGCCTCGCGCGGGCCGGGATCGACGGCCGTGACCAGACTCTTGGGCAGCGCCCGTAGCTTGGGCGTGAGCTCGTCGACGAACCGCTTCAAGAGCTCGGTGTTCTGGCTCTCGGCGACCAGCGTCAGGGTCGAGGCGGAAGGCAGACGCTCGCTCACCTCGCGCAGCTCGACGACGCTGGGCTTGTCGTCGGGGAGCAGCTCGCCGAATCCGGTCTTGAGCTGGAGCCCGCGCACCAGTAGCACGCTCGGCACCAGGCTGAGCAGCGCCACCAGCAGCACCAGGTGCGGACGCGTGGTCTGCACTGCCACGATCCGCAAGAGGAAGCGCTGGAGCACGTTAGGCCGGTGACTCATCGAACGAGAAACACGTCGCACGCGCCACAAACACCGTCAAGCTGCGGCGTTCCTCCGACCTGCAGCTCGGACTCTGAAGCAAACAAAGCAGCCTTGCTTTGGCAGGTCCTTGAGCCGCATTTCGGCGTCTCGAACGCGCTTCGCGCAGGGCGGCGCGGCGGCTCACTGCCCCGAGGCTAGCGCCCGGACAGGAACGGCAGCCGCTGGAATACGCCTTCGGGCAGGTTTTTAACGACCGGCATGATCGCGCCCCAGAACGACGGCACGTACGTCTCCGAGGCACCACGCTCCATCGCTTGCACGATGCTCCGGGCGACCCGCTCCGGGCGACCAAAGAGCGCGTGTTTGCGGTGCTCGCGCGTCATGGGTGTGTCGACAGGGCCGAGCTTCAAGGTAGTCACCCGCACCCCGGCCGGATAAAGCCGGGTGCGCAGCCCCTGCAGGTAAATGTTGAGCGCGCCTTTGGCGGTGCCGTAGGTGTAGTTGCGAGGGCGCCCACGATCGCCGGCAACCGAGGTCAACACCCCCAGGCGCCCGGCGCGCGCGGCTTCCATGTGATTGGAAAGCGGAATGAGCAGCGAAACCACGCTCGTGAAGTTCACGCGCAAGATCTGCTCGGCTGCTTCGAAGCTTCGCTCGCTCGCCAGCTGGTCGCCCAGATCGCCGTGTGCGATCAGCGCGAGGTCGACCCGCCCCAGGATCGAGACCGCCTGCTCGACGAGTGCCTCGTTGGCCTCGAGACGAGCGAGGTCGGCTGTCTGGGTGCTGACGGTGGTCGCGTCGCACCGCGCAGCGACCGCCGCGAGCTTCTGCTGACTTCGAGCCACGAGGTGCAGTCGATCGCCGCGCGCAGCCTGGATTTGCGCAACCTCGGCCGCGATGGCGGAGGTGGCGCCGAAGATCAACACGTTTTGCATGCGCTCACTATAGTCGCTGCGGCCCCGGGGCTCGCCCGTCAGAAGTTGATCTTGCGCATGACGAAGCGCGGTAGAAATCGAATCACCAGCATGACGAGCGCCCACATTCTGGGCGTGTAAAGCACGGGCTTTCGCGCGTCCATTGCCCGGACCCCGTCGCGCGCCACCTGCTCGGGCTCGCCAGCGAAGGGGGGCGGCTTGAGCCCTGCCGTCATGCCTGTCCTGACGAAGCCTGGCTTCACGCACAGAACGGCGAGCCCGGCGGCGTGAAACTTGTGGTCGAGCGCTTCCAGATAAACGGTGAGGCCCGCTTTGCTGGACCCATAGAGCGCCACCGGTTTGCGCCCGCGGTCGCCCGCCACCGAGGAGAACACGGTGAGTCGGCCGCCCCCCCGCGACAGCAGGCGTTTGCGCGCGTGCTCGCAGAACACCACCGTGTTGGCGTAGTTGACCGTGAGCAGCCGCCGCGCAAGCTCAACGTCAGCCTCCAAAGCGTCCTGAGTGGCGAACATCGCGGCCGTCACCACCACGGTGTCGAAGGAGCCGAGCGCAGCGTCGGCCGCGTCCAGAGCCGGCGCGAAGCCAAAGGGCTGCTCCAGATTACAGAGGGCGTAGCCAACGGGGGACTGGCTGGGATGCCGCGCCTTCAGATCGGCCGCGCTCCGCTGCAGGTCGGCCTCCTCCATGCCCATCAAGAACACGGCATCGCCGCGCTCGGCGAGGCGTCGCGCTATGGCCCGGCCGATGCCAGTGGTGCCGCCGAAGACGACAGCCTTCACGCGCGGTCTCCGAAGAGGCGTTGCGACTGCGCGCTGCGCAGCCGCCGAGCGGGATCCCATCTGTCCCGCAGCGCAAAGAATCGCGGCAGACGCGGCTCCATGGCGCGGAAGTGCTCGGCGCGAGTAAAGCGGTCCTTGCTCAGGTAGATCCGGCCGCCCGCTGCGATCACGAACTCGTTCAGACGGTCGACGATCGCTTGCAGCCCCGGCGAGACGGCCATGTCGATGGCGATGGACGTGCCCTCCATCGGAAACGACAGCACGCCTTTGCCCTCGGCCCCGCAATCCTTGATCACGCACAGCGGCGAAGCGCCACCCAGCTTGGTCAGCAGTGTCATGAACTCACGCACCGCGGTTGGTCCCGCGGCTCGCGGCAACACGCACTGGTACTGGGTGAACCCGCGCGAGCCGTAGGCTCGGTTCCAATGCAAGATGGCGTCCAGCGGGTAAAAGAACGGATCTGGAGCGCTGAGTCGCGTCACGCGACGACGCAGCTGACGGTGGTAGTATGCCGTATTGAACAGCTTCGCGGTGAGCGGATTTAGCGCCCAATTCGGTAGCTCGAAGGGGAACGTTCGCTCACGCCTGGGTCGCGGTGTCCCTGCATGCGCCGCCTCTTCGGGCGTCGCCCAACGACCCGCCATCAGGATTCCCCGCCCCATCACGCGTCCTGCATTGAGGCAGTCGATCCACCCCATGGTCATCGGCCACGCCGGGGCGGCACGGCCCAGAGCTGCGAGGAAAGCGTCGATGTCGTCCACTCGCTCGCTCTCGGTCCACAACCAGGGGCTGGCGATGCGCTGCAAGCTGAACTCCACCTCGAGAATGTGGCCAAGCAGGCCCATGCCGCCGATGGTGCCGTAGAAAAGGTCCGGCTCCAGCTCGGGCGTGCATTCGACCACGGTGTCGTCGGCTAACCGCAGGCGTAGGCGGCGGACGTGCTCGCCAAAGCAACCCTCGCGATGATGATTCTTCCCGTGCACGTCGCTGGCGACCATGCCGCCCAGCGTCACGAACTTGGTCCCCGGCGTCACCGGCGAGAACCAGCCCCGCGGGATGAAAAGGCGGTTCAGCTCCACCAAGCTGAGGCCTGCCTCCGCCCGGAGCACGCCGGTGGCTTGGTCGAAGCTCAGGATTCGGTTTGCCAGACGCGTTGCGACCAGCTTATCGTCCGGATTGGCGGGCAGCGACGAGTCCCCGTAGGAGCGGCCGAGACCGCGTGACAGCACGGCACCCACGCTCGCGGCCTCGAGGTTCTCACTCAGGAGCTCTCGCCCTGGTTGTGGGATGCGCCCCCAGCCGCTGAGCATGGGAAGCGATCGGACCTCGATGGCGTGGGTCATGGCAAAACTGCCTCCCCGTAGCACGCCTTCGGAGGCTCGTCTTACTTAGTTGCGTGAGGGCTTTGCAGGCGGATTTTGCGCACTATCCCAGCTTTGCCATCAGGTTCTGCGTCGCGTGCGCCAGCGCACCGCACGTCAACCCATGCGCTTCCTGAAGCTCCTGCTCCGCAGGCCGGCGGCGCAGGAGCGCGAGCACGTCGCTGAAGCACTTGCGCGCGTAGCCGAGCTGGCCATCGCGTAAAGCGATGCGCCCCAGGGTGTAGTGCGAGAGCACGTAGTTCGGATCGAGGTACAACGAGCGCTGCAGGGACTGAATCGCTTCCTCGGCGCGCCCGAGTTGTTCCAGAATGGAAGCGCGCAGCTGATGCCCGACGGGGCTGAGCCTCTCCAGGGCCAATGCGTAGTCGCACGCGACGAGCGCCTCCGCGAGGCGGCCTTGGCTGGCCAGCAGCTGCGCTTGCAACGTGAGCGCCGGCGCGCAGGTCGGCGCCTGCTTCAGGAGCAGCACGAGGGCGGCCTCCGCTTGCTCGTGCTGGCCGAGGCGCGCGTGGTTCAGCGCGCGCTTCCAGTTGAGCTCTTGGTTCGACGGGAGCGCCTGGGCCTGGCCCGGGGGGCCCTGGGTGCTCCTCACGCTCGGACCCGCGCTTGGTGAACGCTCTGACATTGCTGGCTCGGTGGGAATGGGCGGCGCCAGCCTGGCTTTTGGCCTGCTCTGATACAACACCGCACCCCCGAGCTGCACCGGGCGGAACTGCTCGAGTAGCTGCCAGGAAGCCTCGGCGGGGCTGACGGCCAAGAAGCCGTCCTTTGCAAGGCAGCGTCCGAGCCGCGACGTGACCTCGATGAAGCGCTCGGGGCGGAAGTACATCAGCACGTTCCGACACAGGATCAGGTCCACTTCGCTCGTGCCGTTTTCAGCGCAGGGATAGGCGTCCTCTACCAGGTTGAGCAACGCGAAGCGCACCTTCGTCCGGATGCGGTCGACCAGCGCGTGCCGCCCGTTGGGGAGTGGCGCGAAGAAGCGCTCCTTGACCGCAGCGGGAACTTCGCGAAACGACCACTCCTTGTAAATGCCCGTTGCTGCCGATTGCAACGAGTGCGCGTTCAGGTCCGTCGCAAGCAGCTGTACGTCCCACGACTCCGGCTCCGGTAGCAACCGCTCGAGCAGCATGGCCACGGAATAGGGCTCTTCCCCCGTCGCGCAACCGGCGCTCCAGATGCAGAGTCTGCGGCAACCCGCGCTCCGCTCGCGGATGAGGCGTGGGAGCAGCTCGTGCTCGAGCGCGCGGAACAGCGCGTCGTCGCGGAAAAAGTAGGTCTCGCCGATGGTGAGGCGCTGCGCCAGGACCGCGAGCTCGCGTGCGCCCAGCTCCCCTCGGAACAGCCACTCCAAGCTTTGCGGGTCGCCCACCTGCAGGTCCTCGGCGGCGCGGGCAAGGCCTTGTCCGAGGTCGGGGAAGCGGGAAGCGGAGAAGTGCAAGCCGAGCAGTCGCTCCACCACGGCACTCGCACGTTCGAGCTGGGCACCAGTTGCCGATGTGTTCGTCCCCATTCCGTCCCACGCTCCCAGTAGCCAAAAGGAAGTGTGGAGCGTCCCACGAAGTATGGTCGGTGCGCGAGTGGAACTTTTGGAGGCCTTATTACCTGAGCGCGTGGGGCAGAGCACCCCGCCGCGCGGGACGCATGCATCGTCAATCCCGGCGGAGGGTGGCGACTTTCGTCAAGACGCTGACAGCTGCGTCAAGACGCTGACAGTCTCCGGCCGTGTCGGTCCGCGAGCGATCGCTCGACGCGGTCCGCCCTTTCATCACTCCGACGGCGCCTGCTCGGCGTCCACGGCGGCGGTCGGAGCGGGCGCGAGCGTTGCGAGCTCGGGCGCACGCTCGTGCAGGAAAGCGAGAACTTCGTCGCGCTCCGGCGCGCCCAGTCCGAACCACGCGAAGACCAGCTCGTCGAGGCGCAGCCGCTGCTCCGGCGTCGAGCCGTTGTCGTGGGCACCCTTGACGAGCACGCCGATGCGGGCGGCGAAGTTCGAAGCGTCGCGCGGCGGACGCGGCAGCGCACGCAGGTGCATCAACTTCACCTGCGGGAAGACTGCCTGGCGAGCGTCGCGTTGCGCTGCGAGATGCAAGGCCCGATACAAGCTGCTGTTCAACAGACCGACCAGGAGCTCAGCCGACAGCTCGGCGCTGCCAAACCCCGCCAGCAGCGTGTTGCGGAAGGGGAAGCCGGAGTGCAGCGCCGCAATGGGAAAGCGGGCGGTCTGGCGCACGACGAAGCCCACCTCGCGGTAGTCCGCCTCCGGTCGCAGCCGGCAGCGCGCTGCCCGCAACAGCTCGGCGTCGGGCCGCAGGAAAAGCCGCGGAGGTCCGACGCGGTACTCGCGGACCTCGCGTCCTTCCAGCAAGGGATACGTGTGACCGGCCTCGGCTTGACTGCCCCGCAACAGCAGCTTCTCCGTGACCAAACGCGTGGTTTGCAGGCCCATCTCGCGGAAGGCAGCCTTCGGCAGGCGCTCGAGCCCAGCGAGCCGCTCGAAGGCGCGCGGCTGTTCGACGCTGCGCGCCGCGTGTCCTTGTCGCGCCCGCTCCGCAAGACGAAAGCAGCGTTCGCTGCCGTGCGATAGATCGCCAGCGACGGGCGTCGCGACGAGAGCAAAGCAGGGTTGGGTCACCGCATCGAAGGCATCTTGACCGAACTCGAGCAGCGGCTCGCACACGGCGTGTCGTTCCGTCACCGCCTTGCGCGTGGCACGATAGCCGTCGAGGTCCGCGATGGGACTCGGCACCACGAGAGCGACGATGCCGCGCGGGGCGAGCTCGACGGCCCGTTCGACGAACAGCGAGTGCAGCGTGGGGTAGCCGCGAAACGCTGCGTACGCTCGGGAGAAGAAGCTCCGTCGTGAGGGCTTCAACGGTTGCGCCGCCCGCCCGGCGAACGCCACCCAGGGAGGATTGCCAATGACGAGGTCGAAGCCCAGCGCACGAACGTCCGGGAAGGCCGCCTGCCAATCGAAGGCGGCGGCATCGTCCGCGAGCCGATCGCGCTCGGCGAAGCCCCTTCCCGTCAGGGCATCCCCGCTGTGCAGGCGCCCCGCGGCTCCGGGAGCCAGCTCGGGATCGGCGGCGAACATCCAGAGAGCCAGCTCTGCAACCTCGATGGCCAGAGGGTCGAGATCGACGCCATACAACACCTGCTGCACGAGAAGACGGCGCTCGGACTCTTCAGCGAACGCCATGCCCGCCCGCTGCGCGAGCTCACGCCGCTCCGTCAGCAGCTTGCGCGCGACTTCGAGCAGGAAGGCGCCGGCGCCACACGCTGGGTCGCACACGCGCACGCGGCCGAGCTCGCGCGTGGCGAGCGCCGCGATCGCGCGACTGGCCACCTCGGCCGTCAGCGAAGGTGGGGTGTAGTAGCTGCCCGTGCGCTTGCGGGCAGCGCCGCTTCTAAGACACGGTCCCGCGCTGGACGCGGTCACCTCGAGCTTCAAGAGCGTCTCGAAGTGACGCCCAAGCGTCTCGGGCGCAGGACCCTCGGCACCGTCAGCGCAGAGGGCCGACAAGGCTTGCACGCCCGCGGAGAGCTCCGCCGCCTCGAGCCTGACCTGCTCGCCTGGATCCTCCTGAAACAAGCGGGCTTGCTGCGGGACCGGCAAGTGGATGTCCTGCAGGAGCAGGCGCGCGCTCCCCCGTAGCAGGTTGCGTAGCCACACGCGTCGCAGCCGGTGCGTGTCGGGCACTTCGCCGCGGGCTCGCAGGCTGGCATCGACCTGCCGCAGCAGCCGCTCGAGCGGCAAAAGAGCGCTGCTCAGCCGAGACGGGCGGGCGGTCACGGCGCGCGCGCACCTCGAGCCGCCAGGCGTCCTGCGAGCCGCAGCGCCGCCAGCATGCCCGCCGCGTCTGCTCGCCCCTTGCCGGCGATGTCGTAGGCAGTGCCGTGATCGACGCTGGTGCGCACGACACTCAAGCCCATCGTCACGTTGACTGCATCGCCGAAGGCCAACAGCTTCATCGGGATGGTGGCCTGGTCGTGATACATGGCCACGACTCCGGCGTAAGAGCCTGCATACGCCTTCCGGTAGGCCGTTTCCGCCCCGATCGGGCCCTCGACGAGGGCGCGCGGGCCGAGCTCTCGCCGGGCCGCTTCCATGCCCGGCACGATCGCACGTCGCTCCTCGTTGCCCAAAAGCTCGCTCTCGCCCGCGTGCGGGTTGAGCGAGGCGACCGCTAGTCGAGGGCGCGCGTGCCCGAGGCCGCGTAACAGGTGCCACAGCTCCACGATCGCGTCCCGCACCACGCCCGCATTCAGCGCTCCAGGCACCTGGGAAATGGGTAGGTGCGTCGTGACAAGGCTGGTCACCAGCTTCTCGGAAGCGAAGCACATGACGCTCGTGCGGGCGCCATCGAGATCGCGCAGCCATTCGGTATGTCCGAGAAACTTTCGCGCGCGCCGCAGGCCAGAGTGCGCGACGGCGGCCTTGCTCACGGGCCCGGTCACCAGGGCGCGCCCAGGCGCCGCCTTGGTCAGCGCGTAGGCAGCTTCGATGTACGCGAGCTGCGCGGCCCCAGCCGCCGGGGACGGATGCCCCCCGCGAAAATCTGCCGCTGAGAGCGCCGGCCCGGCTGCAACGTGACCGATTTGTCCCTTCCTCAGCGGCTCGCCGCTGAAGGGAACGAGCCGCTCCGGAGCCACGCCGACCAAACGGGCAGCGCGGACGAGCACCCGCAGGTCTCCCACCAGCACCGTGCGCGCTTGCTCCAGCTCGGCAGCAGCCTTGACGCTGACCTCTGGACCTATGCCGGCGGGACAGCCCACCGAGACGATGAGCAGCGGCGGTCGACGAGACGGGGTGCGGCGCGCCCGCGACGTCGGAGGCAGAGGGGTCGAGCCCGGCATGGGGTGGACTCGTATCACCCCCCGACGTACCTGCCCAGTTGCCTGGGCGAGCGGCGGAGCACGCTATGGCAGTGGCGCCTCAAGGGAGCTGAACCAGAGCGCTTCCGTCCAAGGCCTTTCGCATGGCCTCGATGAGCTCGGCCGGAACCCAGGGCTTCTGCAGGAAGCCGGCCAGGCCCTTGCCCACGAAATGCGCCATCGCGTCCTGCTCGTTGTAACCGCTCGAGAGCACCACGCGCACGTCCGGGCGCAAACGTCGCAGCTCCCGGAACACTTCCTCGCCGGACAACTTCGGCATGGTCATGTCGAGCAGCACCGCCACCACCTCATCGGCATGTTCCGCGTACATGCGCACCGCCTCGCTGCCGTTGCTGGCCATCAAAACCCGAAAGCCACTCTGACGCAGCACGCGCTCGGCGACCTTGCGCACACTCTCCTCGTCATCCGCGATCAGGACGGTACCGACCCCCGTGAAGGCCGCGCGACGCAACGTGGGTGGCTCGGCCACGCTGCTTTGCTCCGCGACGGGCAGCAGCACCTTGAAGGTCGAGCCGCTCCCTGGCTCACTGTAGACTTTGATGGCGCCGCGATGCCCCCGCAGGATACCGAGCACTGCAGCCAGACCGAGCCCACGACCCGTGAACTTCGTCGTGTAGAAAGGATCGAAGATACGGTCGACGAGCTCACGTCGCATGCCCGCTCCCGTATCGGAAACCTCGATGTACGCGTACTTCCCCCCAGGCAAAGCCTCATCCAGGTAGGTATTCTGCAGATAGCGACGGTCCGCGTTCAGGAACCCGGTGGTGACGGAGATGGTGCCCGTCGAGTCTTCCAGAGCGTCGCTGGCATTCGTGATCAGGTTCATCAACACCTGGCGGATCTGCGCAGCGTCCGCGTCGATGTCCGGGAGGTTCGGCGCGAGGTTGAGCCGCAGCGCGGCCTTGCGGGAAACGGCGGTCGTGAGAAGATGCGTCATCTCCTCCACCAGCCGCGTCAAGTTCAAGCGCTGAACGACGAATCGCCCCTTGCCGGAGTATGCCAGCATCTGCTTGGTGAGCTCCGCCGCGCGCATCGCTGCTATCTTTATGTCTTCGAGCAGCGGAATGACCGGCGCTTCCGGCGGCAGCTCGAGCAGCGCCAGGCCGACGTTTCCCAGCATTCCAACCAGCAGGTTGTTGAAGTCGTGAGCCACGCCGCCCGCCAACACGCCCAAGCTCTCTAGCTTTTGAGCTTGCTGGATCTTGAGCTCCAGTCCTCGCCGCTCGGTCACGTCCGTGGCCAGCGCGAGAGCGCCGACGTAGCGGCCCAGATCGTCGCTCAGGGGGGTGGTGGAAAGGATGGTCCAGAGCTCGGTGCCGTCGCGCTTCTTGAAGCGAAACTCGTGCCGCTCGCGAATGCCTGCGCGGCGCCGCTCCAGGTTGACGGCTGCTTGGTGGCGGCCAGCGTCGTCCATGAAGTCGTAGAGCGGACGCCCCAGCATCTCCTCGGGCTCGTAACCGAGCATCGCTGCCATCTGTCGATTGACGAAGGTGGTATTGCCCTGCTCGTCTACCGTCCACACACCTTCGAGGCAGGTGGCGACGATATGCCGGTAGCGCTGTTCGCTGGCCGAGATCACCTCGTGCAGCCTCGCTGCATCGACCGCCTGTGACACGCGATCGGCGATGATGCGGACGAAGTTGGTCTCGGCCGCATCGAAGTGATGCCGCTCGCCCAGGCTTATGACGCTCAAGAGCCCACTCGGTTCGTCGCGCGAGCCAATCAGCGCAGAGGCCGCGCTCTGCATGTCCAACGCCTGATACAGTGAACGCTCCACGCTGTCCTGCAGCGCTTGGAGGTCCGGGATGACCAACACCGGGTGGAAGCGGGGCGCGTACTGCAGGAAGCGCTCGCGAAGCTCGGGCAGGTAGCGCTCCACACGCTGGTAATCGAGTCCAGCATGCGCCGCGAGCTCGAAGCCCTTGGAGTGTGTGTCGAGCAGCACGATGCAGACGGCCGAGAGCTCGAGCGCGTCGCGCAGCAAGTCGCACGCCCTCTGGAGGCCCGTGCGTCGGCCGCGTGAAAAGTCGTTCAGCGCAGCGCTGA
>DASQDA010000873.1:0-6770 GCA_035634435.1 Polyangiaceae bacterium | reverse complement strand
CTTCAGTCGCTGTGGCCTGCCGCGTTCATTGGCTGGGCGTTCGGTGTTTTCGACGGGGTGAGCAGCTTGTTCTTCGGGCTGCTGTTGGTCTTCACTGGCCGCGGCCTGCGGCGGCGCGGCAATGACCGCCAGCGCGCGGTTCAGCTCGAGGCCGTTCGCGCCTTGTTAACCAACCGCGGCGGCTCCGCAACAGCGCGCGAGGCCGCCCAAGCACTTCAGTTGTCCGACGAGGAGGCCGATGCGCTGCTGATGGAGCTGGCCAAAGACCCCAAGGCCGACGCCAGCGTGGAGGTCGAGGACTCCGGACAGCTTCGCTATGTCTTTGGGCACACTGACAAGCGCTGGCGGGTGCTCGAGGACGACGTGCTCGGCCGCGAGCAAACGCTCGCGGCTGAAGAGGAATTGACCGACACCGCCGAAGCTCGCCGAGCCCGGCGTTAAGTCCGTCAGCGTCGATTGCCCAGGGCCTCAGGTGAAGCCAAGACGCCTGCGCAAGGTAGAGGCAGGGTCGCTCACCCAGAAGCGCAACAGATCGTGCACGGTCCGGGTGCCGACCGCCAGTGCCAGCCCCTCGGCGCCCGAGAGGTCGCCTTCGAGCCGACGCACCAGGCTGATGCTGCTGGGCAGATCGTCGGCAAGCACGCAAGCCGCGCGGGCGGCGGTGAGGCGAACGGCCAGCGCCCACTCACCGATGTCGACGCGCGGCGCTTGAGCATACGTGCGTGCGGCGTCCTCGATCGGGCCCCGCCCTAGCCAGGGCAGCGCCTTCGCAACCCGCCGCGCCTGGCTAGCCAAATACTCCTCGTCGGCGGCGGGCGCTCCGTAGCTAGGGTCCACGAGGCGCGCCGCGGCAGAGAGCAAAGTCTCGAGCGCGCTGGGGCTGAGGCGATCGACCGCGGCAAAACCTCGCCCGACATTGGCGAGCACGCGGCCGAGCAGGAACGTTTGCTCCGGCTCTGAAAGTCCCGCGACGTAGCTCGGCACGAGCACACTGATGGGATCGGTGAGCTCGACCTCCACCTGGCCGCTATGGGCGCGGTGCACGTACAAGTCGAAATCCCCGCTACCGAAGATGGCGCCCACGCGCTCGGCCAGAACGCGCAAGGGATGGCCGGACTTGGAGCTCAGCCGGTCCCGACCACTCACGCCCCAACGATCGAGCTCCGGCGGATTCACTTTGCCCGCAATGTCGCCGAGCGATGCGAGCAGGCGCGCCGCCGCGTCGTGCACGGGGGGCAGCGCTATGGCGATCAGCTCTTCTTCGCCGAAGGCACCAGGAGCCGCTTGCGCCGCGTGCGAAGCTCGACTGCTCCAGGTCGAGCGCTCCAGGTCATTGGCCGACCCGAGCGCGATAAGAGGAGCAATCGCCAGCGCGGCGTCGGCGGGACGCTGCATGCGTTGCAGCGCTTCAGCCAGCTGCCGCCAAGCCGCTGGCCGCTCCACGTCGGCTGCCAGCACGCGCCCCAGCTCCACGAACGCCGCCTGTGCTTTGCCCGCGGCAAGCAGGCTCTCGGCCAGCTCGGAGCGTAGCGCGACGTCGGTGGGGTGAACGGCGAGCCCGCGTTCCAGCCACCCGATGGCCTGCTCACCCTGGTTCATTCGCGCGGCGAGCGTGCGCGCAATCTCGAGGTACACAGCGGCCGCAACCCGTGCGTTGTTGTCGACGTAGCGCGAGAGCGCTCCGACATAGCGACCGAAGGCCGGGCTCTCCGAAGGCCGGGGTGTGCTCAACAGCTCGCGCATCTCCGCCGCGGCTGGTCCGTCGAGACCGACCAGAACCACGGCTTGCTCGTACGAATGGACCGCCGCTTCGTGCTGCCCGCGTTGACGTTCCAGCCGCGCGAGCAGCGTCAGCGCCGCAACGCGCGTCGTCGACTCCGGGCTCACGCGTACCAGCCGAGCCGCTGTCTCCGCAGCGGCGTCCAGCTGCCCGCGCGCGGCTTCGATGGAAACGAGTCGCTCGAGGGCAGCTCGGTGACTTGGGTCGCTCTGCAAAACCGCCTGCAGGTGGTAGAGCGCCTGGTTGGTGTCGTCGAGCTCGGTCTCCATGGCGTGCGCCAGGCGCAGGTGCGCCTCACGAGCCGTCTCGGCGCCGGGCTTCTCCGCAAGCGCCTGCTTCCAGCGGTCGATGGCCTCGCGCCACTGCCCGTCCCGGGCATACAGATCACCAAGCATCATGAGACTCGGGATGTGACGCGGCAGCAAGCCGAGCGCTCGGTGCAGGGCTGCGAGAGCGGCGGGCAGGTCGTTGCGGCGCGCGGCCTGAAGCTCTGCGACGGCTATCCAGAGTGCTGCCACGCGTTCAGGGTTGGTCGCCGCACCTGCCGCCTGGGTGAGCACCGACAGCAGACGGTCGATCTCGCCACGCGATGTGAGCAGCTCGCCCAGGCGACTCGCCACCCGCTCGTGGTCGGGATCCAGCTCCAGCGCGCGAACGAGGGCCTGAGCGGCACGTTGAGCGTCCCCGGCGGCCAGCTGGCGCTCGGCTGCCCGCAGCAACACGGAGGCAGCTCGTGAGGGGTCGACCGAAAGGTGGGCCTCGCGCTCGGCGGCCTCCTCGAGCAGCGTGGCGTCGCCAACGCGCTCGGCGATGCGCCCCATGCCCCGAGCGGCAGCGATAGACTCCGGGTCGCGCGCCAACGCGGCGCGGTAGACGTCGAGAGCTTGGGGGTCGTTCGCGGCTTCCAGCAACTCACCCAGGCGGGTTTCGTGGGCAGCCACACTGATGGCGTCGGAAAGCGTTGCCGCCAGATTTGCATCCACGTGAGCCAGGAGCTCGAGGTCGTCCTGGCGCAGGGCAATGCGCTCCAGCGCGAAGAGCGCTCCGAAGTCGCCCGGCGCCAGCTGCAAGATGGCGCCGAAGGCCTGACGCCCCTCGTCCTGACTGGGAGCTCGGCCGCTCGACTGCAGCCGGCCGAGCTCACGCAGCGCACCCACGCGCGCTCCCGCGTCGGAAAGCACGCGCGCCTGGGTGGCGTAGATGTTTGCCAAACCGTCCCAGTCGCCGCCCTCGGCGTAGAGCGACTCGAGCGCCAGCAGGGCCTCCACTTGCGACGGGTCGCGCTGCAACACGGCCTCGAACGCGCTGGTGGCGCTCGCCGGCTCGGTGAGATCGTCGCGGTACACTTCGCCGATTCTCAGCAAGGCACTGACGGCCGCGCGAGCGTCCCGCTGCATCTCCAGGTCCCCTCTGAGCTGTTCGACCAAGGCCGGGTAGTCCTTGGCCTCGGTCAGCAGGCGCACACGGCCGTCGCTGGCCGGCGTCAGCTCGGGATCCGTGGACAACGCGAGCTCGTAGGCCTGGAGCGCCTTGCCCGGGTTTCGCAAGCGGTTCTCGTACACCTCGCCGATACGTAACGCCGCCCGCGCCTTCAGCTTCGGGTCGGTGAGCACGCCCAGCTCCGTCTCCAGCAGCTTGACGAGCTCGTCCCACAGGTTCTTTTCCCCGAGCTTGCGCTCCAGAGCTCGTATCGCCGAGCGATGCGCCGGGTCTGCTTCGACGGCGCGACGGTAAGACTGCACCGCCTCCTCGTCGCGCCCGAGCTGATCTTCATAGAGCTGGCCCATCTTGTACAAGAGGGCGGCCAGGCCGGGACCGCGACTCACGAGACGAAGCTCGCTCTTGTAGGTCTCGATGAGCTCGTCCCAGCGGCCCGCCTTGTAGAACAAGCGTCCGAGCGACGCGTAAACGGGTGAGTAAGACTTGTCGAGCTCCACCACCTTCTGAAAGAGCTGGATGGCCAAGGCTTCGTTGCCAAGCTCGACCTCCGCGACCTCACCCGCGCGGTGATGGAGCGCAAGCTTGCGCGAGCGGTCGGAGGTGCGGGCGGCTTCGAGCTCCAACGCCGCGATGAGCTCCTGGTACAGCCCGGATCGCTCGGCCGAGCGCTGCAGCGCGTGCACTGCGCCCATCTCATCGGGATCGACGTCCAGGATGCGCTTGTAGGCAACCAGCGCTTGCTCGGGCGAAGTCAGCGCGTCCTCGTACAACCTCCCGATTTTGAAGAGGTACGTGACCTTGGTCTCCTTGTCTGGAGCGCGGTCCACGGTGCGCTCGTAGAGCTCGACCAGCTCGGTGTACTTGCGCGCCTGGGTCAGAAGACGCGCGAGTGCCTTGAAGGAAGGCGCGTAGCCTGGCAGCACGCCCAGGGCGCGCGCGTGCTGCTGCGCAGCTTCCTCGGGCTGACCGAGCTTCACCTCGTAAATGTCCGCGATCCGCGCGTACGCCGCCGCTCGGCGGGCTGGGTCTTGCACCCGCTCCGCCTCGCCGGCGTGAACGGCGGCAAGCTTCGTAAAGTCCTTGTTCTGGGTGTAGAGCTTGGAAAGCGCCTGCAACAGGGGCACGTGGGTCGGGTCGAGCGCCCGCGCGCGTTCGTACCAGTCGATGGCCTTGGCTTCTTGCCGTAGCTCCGTCTCGTACAGCTCGGCGATGCGCTGAAAGTGGCTGATGCGCTCGGCCGTGGAGCTCTCGTTCTCCGAAAGCCGCTCCAAGACGCCCGCGAGCTCCGCGGGCCGTTTGCCAAGCTCGTACGCGCGCGCGAGCTCCTGCAGGATCATGCGGTCGCTGGGGCTCTCCGCCGCGGCGCGTTCGAGCGCAGCGATGCCTTCGGCGACGGTACCCAGGCGGTCGAGCCAGGTGCGGCCCACCGCATAGTGCGCCAGCGCGCGCACGCCGGGGTCCGTCGCCAGCGCGGCTTCGCGCTCCAGCACGCTGATGAGGTCGCGCCAGCGCTGGTGCCCGTAGTGGAGACGCTTGAGGGCGTGTAGCGCCGAAGCAGCATGCGGATCGCTGTCGATCGCGCGCTGGTAAAGCTCGGCCGCCGTGGCGGGGTCGGAGCGCCTCGCCTCAAGCAGGCGCGCGCGCGCCGACACGATGGCTGCCCGGTGGCGCCCGTCAGCCGTGATGGCGTTTGCCTCGCGTTCGAGCGCGCGCTCGAGCTCGTCCCAGCGGCGAGCGAGGTGCTCGGCCCGCTGCGTACCTTTGATGCGGCTGGGGTCACCGCGCCCGATCTCGGTTGAGGCCTCGAACGCCTCGCGGGCTTCCTTCTTCCGATCGAGCAGGTCTTCGAGCACACTGGCCTTCTCGTAAAGCAGCTGCGCCTTGCGTTCGGGCTCCGCCGTCAGCTTGATCTCCGCATCGAACAGGGCAATGGCCTGCGGCGCCT
The DNA here is from genome assembly GCA_035634435.1 of Polyangiaceae bacterium. Classification (GTDB taxonomy): domain Bacteria; phylum Myxococcota_A; class Polyangia; order Polyangiales; family Polyangiaceae; genus PMG-095. Next base: position 1,605 of record DASQDA010000873.1, on the reverse strand, counting down.
GGCCCAGAGCCAAGGTCAAGCGACGGGCGCCCCGCAGCGAAGGCAGATGCGCCGGTAACAAGGCGGACGCCTGACGATAGGCTTCCGCAGCAGCCTCGAGCTCACCCAGCGGGCATTCGAGCAGACGCGCGATCTCGAAGTGCAGTCGTCCGGCACGTAGCGGCGGCGGCTTGCGTCCGAGCTCCGTCCGGAACGCCTGAAGCAGCTCCCGCGCCGCGCCGATGCGGGGCTCGGGCTGGACGCTGCCGAGCGAGGCGATCGGCGTCGCTCCGAGCAGCTGAAAAGAGGTCGTGGCATCGACCGTCATCGCCGCGGCGGTGCCCATCACCTGTGTCTTGAGCAGCCCGGGCGAGACCTGGCTCGTGGCAAACGCCGGGGGGGCGGCCACCGGGGACGAGCCGGCAGGCAGGGGGGTGCCATCGGCGCTCTGCTGCCTCTGCGGCGGCAGCGGCGGTCGGCTTGGTGCGGAAGGCGGCTCTCCAGAAGGGCGCGAGCGCATCGGCGGCGGCGGAGCCTTGCTGCGGGTGAGCGGCGGGACCGGGCTAGAGGCCGGATCGGAACGCGGCGGCGCGCTCGGCTTTAGCGAGCGGACGGGGGCGGGGGGCGGGGCCGACCGGCGCCCACCGGGGCGCGGAGGGTTCGGCTTGTTCGAACTGTTCGGGTCGTCAGCCATCGGAGTTGGTTTTGCGCAGCCGGGTGAGGCACGAGGCGGCGTCCTTTGACAGCGTAACACTTCCGCTCGGGTCTCAGCACGCACCTCGCCGCCAAGAAAAGTCGGGGCGAGGCAGTGGTCTCTGCGGTGACGTCACAGACGACTGCCTGCACCGGCCCGGCGCCATGCTATCAAGCGCCCGCGTGTCCTCCGATCTACTCGTGTTTCGCGCCGTGCGCGCCATCGACCCCCTGTCGGGTCTCGACGCGGTCGTTGACGTGGTCGTCGAACGCGGCCGCATTTTGCGGGTCGGCCCCGGCGCGGCGGTGGACGCGGAGGGCGCCGAGCGCGCCCGCGTGATCGACGGCAGCGGCCTATGGCTCACCCCCGCCTTCGTCGACCTACATGCGCACTTGCGCGAGCCCGGTCAGGAATACAAGGAAGACATCCGGAGCGGGCTCTCGGCAGCGGCGGCCGGCGGCTATGCGCACGTGTGTGTCATGCCCAACACGCGGCCCGTCAACGACACGCGCGCCGTGACCGAGCTGATGCTGGCGCGCGCCGCGGAGGTGGGCGGCCCTCGCCTGCACCCGATTGCCGCGATCACTCTTGGCCAAAAGGGCAAGGAGCTCACCGAGATGGCGGAGCTCCGCGATGCCGGCGCCGTCGGCGTCAGTGATGACGGCGTGTGCGTCACCTCGAGCGCCGTCATGCGTCGCGCGCTGGAGTACGCCAAGAACTTCGACCTGCCGGTGATTCAGCACGCCGAGGACCACGAGCTCACCGCGGGAGCGGACATGCACGAGGGCGCGGTGTCGGCGCGGCTGGGTCTGCGCGGCTGGCCGCGCGTCGCCGAGGACATCATCGTCGCTCGCGACGTGATCCTCGCGGAGTACGTCGGAGCTCGATACCACGTGGCCCATGTCTCGACGCGCGGCGCGATTCAAATCATC
>DASQDA010000872.1:0-11467 GCA_035634435.1 Polyangiaceae bacterium | reverse complement strand
GCCGCATGCACGCTTGCAGCAGGCGGCAACTCCGAGGGGGCGCTGCTTTCGATCCGCGCGCCTTCGAGCACGAAGGATCGATCCGGCTCTGAAGGTCCTGCCATCGCCTTGCCTGAGCAACGGCCGTCCACGCTTTCCCTGAAGGGTGCGACAATCGCGCACCTGCGCCGCGCCGCGGATCCAGGCTTACTGCTGCCGGATCGGGAGCGCCGCGCCCGCGGGTGCTGACACGAGCAACCGATAAAGGTCGACGAAACTCCGGGCGGCCCTGGGCAGGTTTGCCTGCCAATCGCCGGCTGCGCTGGCATCGGCTCCGTCGGTGATGAACTTGGCGCAAGCAAAGGGTAGGCCCTCGAGCCAGCAGACTTTCGCCAGAGCGTAGGCCTCCATGTCGACCACGTCACAGGCGGCCCCTCCGTGTTGTGTCTCGAAGGAGTCACCAGTCCCGCAGCGACCCTCGGGCAGCCCGGAGAAGACCCGGTCGAAAACCAGCTCCGGCGGCACCTCTTCGAAGGGCGTCTCTCCGAGCTGAAACCCGAGCCCCGTCAGGTCGATGTCGCGTTGAACGAAGTGGCGGCAAGCGACGATGGTGCCCGTGGGGTGAATGCGACTGCCTGCCGTACCGAAGTTGACGACCAGCGGTCGGCGTCCCTGTCGGCGCTGCTCCACCACGCTGCGCGTCAGGATGTACGCTGCGTTCACCTTCCCGAGGCCGGTGAACAGCACCTGGACGCCGGCGCGCTCGAAGGCGCCCTGCTCCTCGATCTGGAGGGCCATGACCACGAGAGGAGCGTCAGCCATAGTGAATCACCGCGCGGGCTGGTAGCGAGCGCCAGACGAAATCCGGCCCGAGACGTAGGTCGATCAGGACGGCCATGCCGACTACGGAGAAGCCGGCCGCGACGCACAGATCGGCCGCTCCCCGCAGCGTGCCCCCGGTCGCCAGAACGTCGTCGACCAGCAGCACGCGACCCTGGCCGTGCTGCATCTCCAGCACACCGGTGCCGTATTCCAGGGCGTACGCGACATCCACCACCGGCGGGGGCAGCTTGCCCTGCTTGCGGATGGGAATGAAGCCCTTGGCCTGCCGCGCGGCGAGCGCCGCACCCAAGATGAAGCCTCGCGACTCGATGCCCGCGACGGCGTCGATCTCGGTCCACAGGTCGCCGACCAATGTGTCGAGCTCGCTCACCGTCGCGTCGAAGTGATGCCGCAAGAGCGGAGCGATGTCGCGAAACAGGATCCCCGGCTTGGGGAAGTCGGGAACTTCGGTGACCCATTCTTTCAGTCTCGACATTGTGCTCCGAGCACCGAACCACGAAGCCAGGTTGGGCCCAAGCGGGTGTCGCAAATGGCAGAAAAGACGGCTCGACGTGACCTCAATCGCGGCGGTCGACCTGGCCCGGGGCACACACCGTTGCTGGTAGGTCAGGCTATGTCCCACCGGACGAGCGCGGCTCTGGCTTCGGACGGTCCATTCTGCCGGAACCGGTGAATGCTCACGCGGCTCCGAATCAGTGGCTGTGGCTGCTGTCAGACGTGTCTCTGGAGTTTTCTCCAGGCCTCAACATCATCACAGGCGAGACGGTCGCGGGGAAGTCGCTGCTGGCCTGCTTTCACGCTCGAACGACGGGTAGCTTCTGAGCGCCCTTGCCGATGAGCTCGGCGAAGAAGTCGTTGCCCTTGTCGTCGACCACGATGAAGGCGGGGAAGTCGACCACTTCGATTCTCCAGACTGCTTCCATGCCAAGCTCCGGGTACTCGAGCACTTCCACCTTTTTTATGCAGTCCTGGGCCAGGCGCGCCGCTGGACCTCCGATCGAGCCGAGATAGAAGCCGCCGTGCTGCTTGCAGGCGGCGGTCACCGCAGGCGAGCGGTTGCCCTTGGCGAGCATCACGTAACTGCCACCGGCCCGCTGGAAAGCGTCGACGTACGCGTCCATGCGTCCCGCCGTCGTTGGCCCGAAGCTGCCAGAGGCGTACCCCTCGGGCGTCTTGGCTGGCCCCGCGTAATACACCATGTGCTCCTTCAAGTACGCCGGCAGTCCTTCGCCGCGATCGAGACGCTCCTGGAGTTTCGCGTGAGCAATGTCACGGGCGACGATCAGCGGTCCGCTGAGTGAGAGCCGCGTCCGGACTGGATAACGCGACAAGGTGGCGCGCAGCTCGCTCATGGGACTTCGCAGATCCAGCTGCACCACGTCTTGCGACAGCTCGGTGCTGGGAATATCTGGCAGATACTGGGCGGGGTCCGTCTCGAGCTGCTCGAGGAACACGCCCTCCCGCGTGATCTTTCCAAGCGCTTGGCGGTCGGCGGAACACGAAACGGCAATGCCCACCGGGCAGCTCGCGCCGTGTCGCGGCAGGCGGATCACGCGGACGTCATGGCAAAAATATTTACCGCCGAACTGCGCTCCGATGCCCGATTGCTGAGCGAGACTCAACACCTCCGCCTCGAGCTGCAGATCACGAAAGCCGTGGCCCGTCTCGTGGCCTTGTGTCGGCAAGCCGTCGAGATAGCGGGCCGAGGCGAGCTTGGCCACCTTGAGCGTGGACTCTGCCGAGGTGCCTCCCACGACCACGGCCAGGTGGTAAGGCGGGCAGGCGGCGGTCCCGAGCGCACGGATCTTGTCGGCGAGGAATGCGAGCAGACTCTTCGGGTTCAAGAGCGCCTTCGTCTCCTGGTACAAATAGCTCTTGTTGGCCGATCCGCCGCCCTTCGCCATGAACAAGAACTTGTAGGCATCACCGTCGGTTGCGTAGATCTCGATCTGGGCAGGCAGGTTATTGCCCGTGTTCTTCTCGCGGTACATGTCCAGCGGCGCAAGCTGCGAGTAGCGCAGGCTCGAGGTTTGGTAGACCTCGAACACGCCACGGGCGATGGCCGCCTCGTCCCCGCCACCCGTGAACACGAGCTGTCCCTTTTTGCCCATCACGATCGCGGTGCCGGTGTCCTGGCACGAGGGCAGCACGAAACCCGCGGCGATGTTGGCGTTACGCAAGAGCTCCAGGGCGACGAACTGGTCGTTCGCCGACGCCTCCGGGTCGTTGTAGATTTTTTGCAGCTGTGCGAGGTGTGAAGGCCGCAGCAGGTGAGCGATGTCGCGCATCGCTTCGCGCGTCAGCAGCGTCAGAGCTTCGGGAGCTACCTCGAGAAAGGTGCGGCCAGCAGCCTGGAATGTGCCGACATGATCGCTGCTGAGCAGGCGGTACGACGTGGAGTCAGGAGCCAGCGGGAGCAGCTCCTGGAATGCGAACTCGGTCATGGCTGCTCGGGGTATGCCGCGGGCTGGCCGGCTTGCCAAGGCTATCTCAGGGCTTGCTCTGCTGGCGCAAGACCTTGGCCGTTTCTCTGGCGCTCTCCGCCAGCTCACCCGCGCGAGCCTGCGCATGCTGTTTGCGGTCGGACTCGCTTCCGGGTGGGGTCCCCAGGGCTTTGCGCGCACGCGTGAACCGCGCCGCCAGGTCCTCCCAGAACGCCGGGTCGTTCTGCGGGGGCGAGAGCCAGCGGATGAATGCAGCATCGAACTCGGCTTCGCCGCGAAAGGGGCCGGGCCGTTGCGCCAACAGCTCGAGCGGCTCGGCCGCTCCCAGGCCTTGGCCCAGGCGTGGACCCGTCCCGAGCATCAGCTCGGCGGCGTCGCGTGGAGCGCTCTGCAACGCCTGACTCACCGCAGCCGTGAGCTCGGCGCCGGGGTTACCCCGCAGTGGCGCGGCCAGCTCGGCGGCGTGCTTGAATGCAGGCCCGGAGAAGTACAGAACGCCCCGACGCGCCTCGGCGACGGCGTAGAGCGCTCGGGCTTGGTCTCCGAGCGCCGCCGCGTCGAGCGCCGTGCGCAGCTCTCTGGGAAGACCTCGCTCGATGAATGCACGCAAGAGGCGCGGCTCGCCGGGGTTCTTTGGCACGCCCAGCAACCGCGAAGCGTAGAAGGTAGGAAGCGAAGCGGCGAGCCTCTCTTCCACCGTGGTCGCCGTGAGGCGAGGTAGCTCGGGAAGCAAGAGCGCGTCGAGAGCGTCGACGCGGCTTCCGGCGTAAAGCTGGGACAAGAGCAGGCGCGCCCGTGCGACGTGGTTATCGTTCAGCGCGCCAAGGTCGTAGAACAAGCGCAGGCCGACCAGCGCCGCGTCACGCCCGCGGGCTTTGCGCGGCTCCAGCGCTTCGTCCAGGGCTGCGAAATAAACGTCCTTGAACTCAGGCTCCGCAGCAAGCTCGGCGGGGAGCGGCACCTCGCGAACGACCTGCACGAAGCGCAGGTCACACACGCCCGCTTCGACCGCGGCAACGGCCTTGCCGTAGCCTCGCAAGCGCGACGCGCGCAGCGACAGCTCGCCGATGGCCAGCGCTTGAGCGACCATCCACGGCTTGAGCTCCTGTTCCAGGAACTGCATGAAACGTGGCTTGTCGAAGGGAGGGCTGAGCTCGGGCGGCTTGGCTACGAGTCGCGACATCTGCCCTGCGACCAGCAGGCCGAGCAATGCGTTCTCGTCCTGGGCGTCGAGCGGCGCGCCGCGCCGTTCGAGGAACGGCGTGACCACCGCGTCGGCACAGGCCAGGGGAGCGAGCTCGGCGCGCAGCGCGCGAATGACGCCGGCGAGCCCCTGCGCACCCCGCTCGACACACGCGAGCTGGCGGTCACGTTCGCGCGGCTCCGTCTGCTCGAGCGCCGCCACCAGCGCAGGCGCCAGCGCCCCGGCCGGGGGGCATGTGTCAGTAGGCTGTCCGTAGGCAGCGCATTCGCTGGGCGGCGGCGGCACCTCGGCGGGTTTGGGCGGAGCACCCTTCGCCGGAGCCGTTGCCACCGGCTCGCTTGGCTGCCGCGCCGGTCCTGGCGGAGTCCTGGGCAGCGGGGCTGGTGAGGTGGCGCAAGCAGTCAGCAGGACGAAGGTGAGCAGGCTTCTCATGGATGGTCGCCGGGGACCTTGCTCCAGCGCGCTCGGCATCGCAAGGCTGCCGCGGTGGCAACGCCGGGACGCGTCGCGGCTGCGGACTGCTAGGGCGCCTGCAGCCGAAATGCCAGGGCGTTGCGGCTCGCGATGAGGAACCCGAGGACGCACACCAGCAGTGCAGCCCCGAACAGGTAGGGAAGCTCCGGACGCAGCTGATAAAGGCCGGTGCCGAGCACCGGCCCCAAGGTGCGCGCGAGCGCCTGGGAAGAGCTATTGAGCCCCGCAACCGCGCCTTGCTCGTCCTCGTCGACGCTCAACGACAGGCCCGACATCACCCCCGGCAGCGTCAGAGCTTGACCTAGCCCCTGCAGCGTCATGGCGACAACGAGCCACGAATGCACGTGCGCGAGCGACAGGGCCACGAGGCCAGCCGCCGCGATCGGCACCCCCGTCCGCATCAAACGCAGAGGGCTCCAGCCGACGCGTCGTACGAACACCCCTTGTACGAGCACCGCCATGATCCCATAGGCCACCAGTGCGAAGCCCACGGTGCGCGCCGCGTCGCTGTTGCTCAGCCCAAGGCGATCCTGAAAGTAGAAGGCGATGGTCTGCTCCATGGCGACGGAGGCCAGCGTGGTCGTGAAACCGATCGCGAGCAGCACCCGCACCTTGTTCAGCACCGGCATCAGCCGAGGGGCGGCTTGGCGCTGGCTCGGCCTGCGCGGCGGCTCCGGCAGCTTGAGCCAAACGAAGATCGCGTTGAGGAAGGCAAGCCCGGCGGAGACGTAAACTGGGACGAGCAGTCCAAGAGGCGCCAGCAGGGCCCCCAGAGCGGGTCCAAAGACGACGCCCAGTCCGAAGGCGGCGCCGATCAACGCCATGCTGCGGGTGCGGTCGCTCCGTCCGGTCACATCGGCCACGTAAGCCTGGGCCGTGGGAAGCGTGGCTGACGAGAAGGTGCCCCCGACCACCCGCGTGAGGAGCAGGCAAGCGAACAAAGCCGAGCCGTTCAGCTCGCCGCGCAGCCCGAGCTGACAGAGCAGGGCGAACATCAGAAAGGTAACGCCGAAGCCGAGGATGCCCAACAACAGGATCGGTTTGCGGCCGACCACCTCGCTCCGGCGGCCCCAGTAAGTGCTCGCCACGAACTGAGCCAAGGCGTAGCTGGTCGATAATGCGCCGACCTGCAGCTCGCTGAAGCCGAGCTGCCGCCCGAGCGGCCCCAGGATCGGAAACAGCACGCTCAGACCGAGGATGCTGTTGAAGAGCGCGACGAACAGCAGGGCGAGCGGACCGAAAGCCTTCACCGCGCTCCCGGAGCTTGCTCGTGCGCGCGTCCGTTGCGCTTTGCGCTAGCGCGGCGAGAGCGGGGTCCGGGGGGGCTCGGCAACATGCGGGCGCAGGGTAGCACTCACCGCCCGGACGGCTTCGTCAATCCGCGCCCGGGTCGCCCGTGGAAAAACAGAGTGGAGTCTTGACTCCATCTGACTTTAGACGAATTCTAACTGGGTGCGACACGACGACATCATTGCCCTCCTCACGTTGCATGGCATCCAGCCTTCGGCGCAGCGCGTTGCCGTGGCTGACTACGTGCTCTTCACGGACGAGCATCCATCGGCCGACCGAGTGTTTGCCAAGGTCAAAAAGGTGATGCCGGTGCTCTCGCGGGCCACCGTGTACAACACGCTCAACGTGTTCGTGAAGAAGGGCCTGCTCCGTGAGCTGGTGATCGCCGAAGGCCGCATCGCGTTCGATCCCAAGCTCGAGCGCCACCATCATTTCCTCGACGAGGCCAGCGGGCGTATTTTCGACGTGCCCTGGGAGGCTCTCGAGGTGCGTAAGGTTGCATCCTTGGACGAGTACGAAGTCGCGGAGTACCAGGTGGTTTTGCGCGGACGTCGCTCGCTCAAGCGCAAGTAAAATTCGACTACCTGGCTATTGCAATCTGCACGACGACGCTTTAGACAGTTTCTAACACTGGACGTTTTACAGGGAGTTTCGAGTCGATGAAAACCGTTGGTGACAAGTTTCCCGATTTCTCGCTGCAATCAGTCGTGAGCCTGGAAAAGGGCAAGGAATTTCAGGTTCTCACGCAGGCGAACTACACGGACAAATGGAAGGTCGTGTTCTTCTGGCCGATGGACTTCACCTTCGTTTGCCCGACGGAGATTGCCGAATTCGGCAAGCGCAATACCGATTTTCTGGATCGCGACGCGCAGCTCCTCGGCGTGAGCACGGACACGCATTTCGTGCATCTGGCCTGGAGAAACGACCATCCGGATCTGAAGAGCCTGCCGTATCCGATGCTGGCCGACACCAAGCGAGAGCTCTCCACCGAGCTCGGGATCCTGCATCGCAGCGACGGTGTGCCGCTGCGCGCCACGTTCATCGTCGACCCGCAGGGCATCATCCGCTTCGTGAGCGTCAATGATCTCTCGGTCGGCAGGAACGTCGACGAGGTGCTGCGCGTTCTCGACGCGCTGCAGACCGACGAGCTCTGTCCCTGCAACTGGAAGAAGGGCGATCCGACCCTCGAGGCAGCGTAATCATGTCAGCACTCGAAACGCTGAGAGAGGGCATCGGCGAGCCGTTCAGGGACATCAAGCTGAACCTGCAAGCCGTCCTGAGCAGCGCTGGAGTGCTGACGCCGGCGCAACGTTGGGGCGTCGCCGTGGCATCGGCCGCTGCTAGCCGCAACGTTGCGCTCCGGGACGCGGTCATCCAGGCAGCCCGCCAGGAGGTGAGTGAGACGGTTGTCGAAGACGCGCTGGCAGCAGCGGCATTGATGGCGATGAACAACGTCTTTTACCGTTTCAGGCACCTGGTGGGTAAAGGCTCGTATGCGGAAAAGCCAGCTCGTCTGCGCATGAACCGCATTGGGCGCCCGGCGACGAATAAGCCGGATTTCGAGCTGTTCTCGCTGGCGGTCAGCGCCATCAACGGCTGCGGAACCTGCATGCAGGCCCACGAGCAAGCCGTCGTCGGGTCATCGATGACCGAAGATCATGTCCACGACGCCGTGCGCATCGCTTCCGTGATCGTCTCTGGAGCCGTCGCTCTAGAGCTAGCCGGCATCCCGCCGGCAACTGCGCTCGCGGCGGACCTGCCAGCGAGCGCCTGAGTCGAAAGTGTGCCCCGCGCCGCATTGCGCGGCGCGGCGGCTCGATGTCGAGCTAGCGGAGGAACCGTCATGAAACTCTACAAGAGCCCCAGTCAACTCTCGGAGGCGGCGCGCAACGCGGTCGCCGACTCGCTGAATGCGCTGCTGGCCGATGGCCTCGATCTGTTCAGCCAGATCAAGGTGGCCCATTGGAATATCAAGGGACCGCTGTTCTCGTCGCTGCATCCGCTCTTCGAAACTTTCGCTGACGGGTTGGCGCTGCACAACGATTCCATCGCGGAGCGCGCGGTGACGCTCGGAGCCAAGGCATATGGCACGGCTCGCCACGTTGCCTCGCGTTCGCGCATCCCCGAGTACCCGCAGGAGACCACCCGCGATCTGGAGCACGTGAAGTTGTTGGCCGAACGCATCGACGCCTACCTCGAGTCCGTGCGAGCGACGCGCGACGTCGCGGAAACCAATCAAGACACCGACAGCGTCGATCTGATGACGGCCGTGGTCACGGAGTTCGAAAAGCACGCGTGGTTCCTGCGCGCCTCGCTCGAGGCCTGAGCTCGCTTCAGGGTCGGCCCGGGCCGCGTTCGTGCAGGGCTCGACGAAAAAAGTCCGAGTGGCTCGCGAGCTGCTCTACATAACCCCGCACGTCTCGTTGCGCCCGCGGGCCTAGCTCCGCGAAAGGCACGACGTGCTGCTCGGGCACGTAGCGGAATGTGAAGTTGACGCGACGCGTTCTGAAGCCCGCAATCTGTGGGGGCAGCTCGACGCCGAGCCGCCGGTCCACCCGCTGAATGCGGTGGAACGCTCGGTCCTTGTACAGCGGCCCCCCGAATACCTGCAGCGAGTTGTCGTCCAGCCACTGGGCGAGCAGCGGCTCGGAGCGCTGTCCTGCTTTGGAGGTGACGAACTGGAACAGGGCGCGCTCGCCGAGTGAGAGTGAAGCGACCGGACCCGGCTCGAAGTCGCGGTGCTCGCCCACACGGGCGCTGTCCACCCAACGTCCCCCCTCCTCGCGGCTCCCGTAGAAGTTGACGAGGCAGGTATTCAGACGGAACCCGCGCGGGACGTGCGCCGCTGGAAACAGGCGAGCAATCCGACTTTCGATCTCGCGTACGAGACGCGCCACGACTGGCGGAAAAGGCTCGGCGCGCACGCAGCGGTCCAGGGTGCCGTGGGGTGGGCGGTAGTAGTCGAGGCAGGCGAACTGCCAGTTTCCCAGCCAGTACACCGGTCGCAGCAACTTGCGTTGAGCCTGTGATGCGGGCAAGGGGCGGTGCCGCGAATAGCGGTACTCCCAGATTGGATGAAGGCCCGCGAGCCAGCGCAGAAGCTGCTCCCGGGCGTCGCTGCCGATGAAGCCAGGGAAGTAGTGGTGACCTGCGGTCGCCTCGCGGCCGCGAGGGGACGAGGGGCGCCAGGCGCGTGAAGCTGCAGGCCCGCTCGGAGGAGGCGTCGGACCAGCTCGGGCTCGGGCTCGGGACATGGAGGGCGGCGCAGGCGGTCTATCACAGGGCTGAACGAATGAAAGCTGCGGCGAGCGCCTCCTGCCGGCGCGAGAGGTCGCTCGGCGGATTCGTGCTAGCCCCCTCGAGTGACCCCGTTCGTGATCGGCATCGCGGGTGGCACTGGCTCCGGCAAGACCACCATCGCTCAACACCTGGCGGGTGGGGTGGCGTCCGAGGATGTCACGCTCATCGAGCACGATGCCTACTACCGCGATCTATCGCATCTGAGCCCCGCGGAGCGGGCGGTGGTCAACTTCGATCACCCTGATGCGTTAGAGACCTCGCTCTTGATCGAGCACCTGAAGGAGCTGCGTCGAGGGTGCGGGGTCAGCGTTCCCGTCTACGACTTCGCGACGCACACGCGGCGTTTGGGGTTGCGGACCGTCACCCCGAAACCATTGGTCGTGGTCGAGGGAATTCTGGTGCTTGCGGACGCCGCGCTGAGAGATCTCTTGGACCTGAAGATTTACGTAGATACGGACGCCGACATCCGCGTCTTAAGGCGGGTCGCTCGCGATATCGAGCGGCGTGGCAGAAATTTCGAGTCTGTCTGCGAGCAGTACTACGCCAGCGTCCGCCCCATGCACTTGACCTTCGTGGAGCCGTCGAAGCGCTGGGCGGACGTCATCGTTCCGGAAGGGGGCGACAACCGCGCGGCGGTCGGCCTCTTGCTGGGCAAAGTGCAGAGCGTCCTACGCAACCAATGATGTTTCTGGCAGTGGGTCCATGGCGTCACGCCCTGACGACGCTCACCTACACGACCCTGCTGTGGCTCGATCTACGATCACGCCGCACTCACTGCGAAGAGTAGTGGGGTGTTGGTAACGGTGCTTGAGCTCGCGGGACCACAGTGCAGGCGAGCTGGGATGTAGTCCCACCTTTGTGCGTTACGTGGAGTCAGTGTCGAGCACCCGCGAGGTCGTATGCTATTCTTCGAACAACACTGGTGTGGTTCGCTTGAAGCTCACGGCGCTCTGTCTCAGCCTCGCGGCGCTCGGTGCCACGAGCTGCGTGTCCGAGCTACGGATGGCGCCTCCGCCCGTGGTGCCAGTGATTGCAGCGGCTCCCGCGGCCACCACCCTGGGGCCGCCCGAAGGCGGTCGAGCTCACTACTCGAGCAGCAGCGAGGCTGGTGCGGCAGTTGGCGAGAGCGCCGCCGAAGCCGTCCTCGACGACGTGCGCGCAGCCGGCGTTGGCCGTGGCTTCGCGCTCGAGGACGACGGACGTCTGGGGCGCCTTGCGGCCTGGTTCGCGGTCGCGACGCAGCGGGTCGGCGGTTCTCCGCCGCTCGAGGCGGTCGACTTCGCTACTCGGCACCTCGGCATGACCGAGCCTCTGCCCGCCTTGCTGGTGACCATTCAGCGAGCCGACGGCCGCTGGGATCCGCCGCTCGACTCCCTCTTCACGCACGCGCCGCGCAACATCCGCTACAACCGCGTCGGTGTTGCGGTCCAACGCGTCGGGGCGACGCGTGTCGCCGGGGTAGCGTTGGCCTCCTCTCACGTCGAGCTTTCGGTGCTCGGCCGACGCGTCGAGCCGGGACAGGCAACGGAGCTCAAGGGACGGCTCGACAAGCGCTATTCGCGACCCGAGCTCGCCTTGACGTTCCCGGATGGTTCGACGCGTCGCCAATCCCTGGGTACCAAGCGCACGTTCACCACCAGGCTCGAGTTCGAGGCTGCCGGGCTCAATCAAGTGGAGTTGCTCGCGACCGGGCCAAGCGGTCTCGAGGTGATCGCCAACTTTCCGGTGTTCGTCGGAACGGCGCTGCCGAGTGTGGTCGAGTTGCCGCCCGCCACTTCCGAAAGTGCGGTCGTTGCGGCGAGCACCCTGCTCGAGCTGTTGAACGCCGAGCGGAGCAAGATCAAGCTGCGACCGCTGCAGCTCGACACCCGTTTGACAGCCGTGGCCGCCGCCCACAGTGCCGACATGGCGCAGCAAAACTTCTTCGGCCACG
>DASQDA010000871.1:0-10355 GCA_035634435.1 Polyangiaceae bacterium | reverse complement strand
CCGCCGGTGCATCCAACAATGGCGGCGCCGCGAGCGGCACTGGTGGAGCCACTAGCAATGGTGGGAACGCCGGAACTGGCACTGCGACGGGCGGCGCCGCGGGCGCTGGGGCCGGCAATGGCTTTCAGGTGGGCGTCCAGTGCTTCCCTGTGTGCGCCAGCGCGGCAACGGACGTCGACCTCGATGGTTACGGCTTCGAAGCTGGGCGCTCGTGCGTCGTGGCCGGTTCTGCGCCCACCGTCACCGCCTCGCGTTGCATGCCGGCGGCCCCCGTCGATCCGGGTATTCCACCCGGCGACGGCTTCTCGATCAGCGGCACCTGCCACGCCCGCTGTCTGAGCGCCGCGAGTGATCCAGATCCGGTGACGGGCGCGACGGACGGTTGGGGCTACGAGATGGGCCACTCGTGCGTGGTCGCAGGCTCAGCGCCTGCGATGGGAGCGATACCCTGCATTCCCCCGGTAGCTGCGACCGGAGACGGCTATCAAGTAGGAGCGCTGTGCGTTCCCGCCTGCATGCACGCGAACCTGGCGGACGCGATGGGCTACGGCTACGAGGCCCAGCAAACCTGCGTGGTGCCAGCGTCCGCCGCCGCCCTTCAGAATGCCCGCTGTGCGCTGATGCCGCGGCAGCTACCGCCGCCCGGTACCGGTTTCTTGCATGGCGAGACGTGTTTTCCACGCTGCGGCGCGAACGCGCTCGACGTGACGGCCGCGGGCTTCGGCTGGGACCTCAACCGCACCTGCGTCCTCGCAACCTCGACCGCGGCCATTCAGGGCGTGCCCTGCGTGCCTCCGGCGGCAGACGTCACGGGTGAGTGTCCGCGCGTCCTGACCTGCCCGGTGGCGGGCGGCATGACGCTGCAATGCGGTTGCACTTGGATCGACGGTTTGGCCGAGCGTAAGGCACAGATTCTCGCGACGGCGGGCGCAAGCCGGTACTTCCTCGCCTCCGCCATGATGGAGACCGCAAACCTGCGTGCCGACTACACGCTCGGCGATGGCAAGACGGGCGACGCGTTCAACGCCGGGCTCGCCAAGCAGAACTGGGGCATGATCCGGCGCTGCCATACGGAGTGGAACAGCCAGACGGCGGCGCAGTTTTCTACCTCCGCGGCGCTCAACATGGACCTTGCGCTCGACGTCCGTGTCTACAACGAGTGCCGGGCGCAGTTCGGTACCGGCTGGTGGAGCGGGCACCGCAATGGCGTCAACAACGTCGGCACTGACACACCCGACATCCAGCGCTTCAAGGCCGCCATGGATTGGACGGACCTGATGCTCGCCACTCATCTGATGGACGACGTTCGCTTCTGGGTCGCCGTGCCGGCCATCTGAGTTGCCCAGCGCCGAGGCTGGCTCGTGCGGCGCCAGTCGAATGTGTCGTGTCAGTTGACGCCGTGGATTCGGCGCACGCTAGCTCGTACACTGCTCCGTCCATGGCGGCGCGGACCGAGCTTCATACTGAACGCCTCCTGCTCAGACCGTTTCGAGAAGGTGCGCCGCTCGGCGATGCTGGGCTACGCGATCGGGCGGAACTGGTGGGGGCAGGGCATCGCCACCGAAGCAGCGCGGGCGCTGATCACGTGGGGCATCAAGGAGCTCGATCTGGCACGGCTCTGGGCCTCGACCGATGTCCGCAATGTTCGGTCGCAGCGGGTGCTGGAGAAGCTCGGCATGCGGCGCGAGAGCGTTCGGCTCGCGGATCGCGTGGGCCGCAACGGAGAATATCCGCAAGAGGTGCTCTACACCCTCGACGTCCGCTGAGGCGCCGCTCGTCGTCAGGGACGCGGCGCCACGCGAGGGCATGCCGTCAACGGCGTGAGGAAGCCTCGGCGAGCGCCTGCAGCTCCTGCAGCCGCTCGGACTTGCGCGGCGACTGCCACTCTTCGGCCGAGAACTGGTCGAGCCGGTAGGTGCCTGTCTGATAGGTGCTCGCCAGGGTCGGAATTTGCTCGCGGTCCGGCTCCTGGGGGCGTGCCGGCTCTCCGCTTGGATTCTCGGGCGGTGGGTTGAAGCGGTAGCCTCGCAAATCAGAGAGCGTGAATGTTCCGTGCAACTGCGCCTCGTGAAATAGCTTTCCGAAAAACAGCAGCGGCACGCGTTGCTCGCCTTCTGCGAGCTCGAGCTCTTCTTGCGCGTAGCCCACGTAGCTGTCGCCCTGGCGGAGGTTCGCGTAAATGCGATAGCGGCCGGCGCGCTTGACCTGCACACCCGCGTCGACCACCAAAGAGCCCCGCTCCAGGCGCTCGGTGAAACGCCCGGTAAACTGCGCCGGTGCCCTTGGCGAAGCGAAGTACGTGGCCGTGAGCGTGTACGGCTTGCCGTCAGAAGCGCCCTGGCCGAGCTCTTCCAGAACGTGAAAGCCAACGTTCACATCCATGTCGCCCCAATCGCTGGTCCGATGCCGGACCCGAAACGTGTAGACCCGATCCCCCGCCAGCTCGTCGCCCTCGGTGCCGGCGTCGTTCCATGAGAGGGCGTCGCGCGCGAGACGCCAGGTGGCGCTCGGGCTCCGTGCAGTTACCTCGAAGCTCGTGATGTCCAGCTCCGCGAGCGCGGTGTCGGTCGGCATCACACGCGGATCTCGTGCGGCGCTACAGCGCAAGACGATGAGCTCGTCCTGCCCTTCGGTCGCCGTGTGGGAGAGCGGCTGAAACGCGCATTGATGTTTGGCCAAGCGCGGCGTGCCGTCGGAGCTCATGCGGAACAGCGGACGTTCACCGACGTCGATCACGCCCGGCTCGATGATATCGATTTGACCTTCGTCGAGCGGGCGTGAGTTCGGCGGATACTTCGCCCATGCCCTGTACATTTCGAGCGCCTGGTATCGCGTGCCCTCCAACACCTCGCGTGGCACGGCCATTGGCAACGCAGCGCTGGTCGCAGTCGAGGGACGCGGCGCGGCCACCCCCCTCGACTGCGGCGTGACCCGCGTCGCTTGCGGATCGCGCTGGACGTCCGCCGGCTCACTTCGGATGGGGTCGTGCAGCCAATAGGCGAGCACGAGCGCGCACACACCTGCCGCTGCCAGAAGACGCCGCCAGCTCATGGCACCTGTCCTCAAGGGGTCTCACGGACTGCAATCTTCTGGAACTCAGGCTTGTAGATGTCGAGGTGATGCTGGTTGCAACCGTCGCGCCCGCAATACTCAACGCGCGTATGATTCGTCCAGCGCGCAACGGTGCGCTGCACATAGTACGGCACGCCCCAGCTCGTCTTGCGCACCCACTCCCAGTCGTTCGAGCACTGCGTCGACCAAAAAGCTTTGACGTAGCCACAGGCGCTGTGAAACGGCACGACGCCGTCGTCCTGACCCGGAAGCACGGTCGCCGTGAGGAACCAGCCGCCATCGTACCCAGCTACGTGGAAGAAGGGGGCACCTGCGGTGTCGTTGTGGTCATAGGCGCCGCGCACGGTGCCCACGCGCAACCAGAACGAGCTGGGGCCAGTGAACAGATACGAGACCACTCCCGCGGGAGAAAACTGCAGGTCCGCCAGCTCCGACCCGCCCTCCGCGGATCCCAACGTGAGCACACGGTTGACTCTCCAGCGCGACCCACCCGCTCCGTACTGATCCAGGACTTTGCCGGCGATGGCGCAACCCGTCGAATGGCAGATGATGGTGCAAGAGTCACCCACACATCGGTTGTCGAGCACACGGCGCGCTTGCTCGACCGGAAAGTAGCGCCAATCGTCCTCGAGCGTGTTCCAGCCCACGTGACGAATGTCAGTCACGTTCGGCTCCGAGTACATGTGCGAGCTGCTCCAATAGTTGCAGGTCGTCTGGTCCTGGCAATCTTGGAAATTCGTCTTCACCAGCCAGGGATTCCAGCCGTGAATGTAGACCATCGTTTCCGCTTGAGCCGAGGCATGGACAAACAAGGTGAGCAGCAGCGCTGCTGCAGCGAGCAGTGATTTCATTGGTTTACTCCCGGGTGGCTTCCTCTCTACAGACCCCGGACGCACGGGCGCTGCGCAAAGAAAAGATGCCGCCGCACTGACCGTCCGGACTGCGAGGTCAGGTGGGTCCCCCCCTGCGTTCGCAATGACGTACGCGCCGGTGTGCTCGACCGTCTTGCGCACGCTGTGGTGGATCAGTCCTCAGCTCGCTTCCGAACGTTGTCCGTGACGTAGGCAGCCAGGTTGCTCAGGGTCTGCTGGCCGCCCTCGATCGCGTGGTACTTCTCGACCGCCTGGTCGCGCAGCTCCTTCGTCGGGAACACGGTGCGCATCTCGAGCCGAGTTGCAGCGCCCTCGGCGGCGAACGTGAGGACCGACTCGAAGGCGTTCGGGTCGTCGCGGAACTCACCGTGCAGCAGCGCGATGCGCTCAGGCGCGGCGATCGCGGTCCAGGAGATCCACTCCGGGTAGTCCGTCGCGTCCGGCCCGTGCATCACAAACACCCACTCCGCGCCGACGCGGAACTCGAAGGACCGCGTGGTGGTGGTGAATCCCTCCGGCCCCCACCAGCGCGACAGGTGCCGCACCTCGGTGAATGCCTCGAACACCAGCTCCCGTGGGGCGTCGATGACGCGGGAAATCACGATCTCGCGGTCGGCCGTCGCGGACTGCCGCGGCGCTCCTCGTTCCGTTGCACTCATCAGCTACTCCTTCTGCCTTTTCTGCTTGAGATCCTGCACGTACGCGTCCAGCCGCCCGAAGCTGTCGTTCCAGAACCGCTCGAACCCGCCCGTCCACGCGTGAACCGGTCGCAGCCCGCGGGCGTCGAGGCCGTACAGGCGCTGCTTGCCTGCCTTGCGGTCCCGCACCAGCCCGACCTCCCGTAGCACCCGTAGGTGTTTGGAAGCCCCGGGCTGGGTCAGCCCTAGCTCCTGGGCCAACTCGGTCACCGGCCGCTCCCCGCCGCGCAGCAGCACCAGGATCTGTCGGCGCTGCGGCTCGGCGATCGCGTTGAAGACGTCTGATGTCGTTGCTGCTCGCGCCATGGCAAACATCATATTCCTATATGGGAATGCGTCAAGCAGGGCAGAGCGCCGGGCGGTTCACGGTGGAAACAGCCGCGAAGGATGCCGGTGCAGCCTTGGGTTTTGGGGGCGGCGGCGAGGGGACGGGCGCGCTCGGGAGGCGCGGGGTGACGGTGGGCAGCGGAGCGCGACGTGAGCGGCGGGGCAGCCGCGCTGGTAACGCCTTGCAACGGCCCCCTGATCGCGCTGCCAGGACGGCGACCGGACCACCGATGGCATACCTGTCGAGCAGCCACTCGTCGCGAGCGTAGACGTTGAACGGCCGAGACCATCACCTCGGCGCCGGGCCGCGGCCCAGAAATTCGAGTCCAGCGCACGGGAAGAATGAAAATTCCTTCGCAAGTGCAACGGGAACGGAAATTCTATCGGCGCAGAGTAGGCTTTTATTGTCAGTTCATCGAACCTTGATTATTTGTGTGCAGCGAACTGGGTCGTCCCGGGGAGGTGCAAGTGAACATTTCAACGCGAACCTGTCTGACAAAGCTTCTGGCATGCTGTGCTTTTGGGTCCGTAGCGCTGGCAGCTCAGCGCGTTTCGGCCGACATCGTCCTGCTTGAAAAGGACGGTTGGAACGTTGCCACGAACGGGCGCGTCAACGGCTATCTGACGTGGGTTGCCGGTCAAGCCGCACCGACGCCAAACAGCAACGCGGATGGCGTGCCGTACACACTAGTTGGCCCCCAGGTGGGGCTCACGGGTGTGACCGCGTTCGACTCTGATCCTGACGCGCGTCGCCAGGTTTCGACGCCTCGATTGCGAAGCGGTTACGCAAGCTCCATCCTCGGTTTGAACATCACCAAGCAACTGGCACCTGAGCTCAAGGCGCTGGGGCGATTCGCGCTGTGGTCACCGCTCAGTGCCACCCTGCCCGCCGGTGCGGAGCGCACGAAGAATCACGAGATCACCCCCAGCATGCGCGAGGCGTACCTCGAGGTGACGGGCAACTGGGGATCTGGTTTCGTGGGACGCCGGATGAGCCTGTTCTCACGCGGACACATTCAGTTGAACTGGAACCTGGTTCACGACGAGGGTGTCGGTCATCCGTGCAACATCGAGGGTACGGCGCAGGCTACCTGCGGCTATACGGGCGTTGGCAGCATGTTTGCCAATCGCAATGCCCAGCTTGGGTACTCGACGCCGAAACTCGGCGGATTCCACTTGACGCTTGCTGTCGTCGATCCCACTCCCTTGCCGGTAGCGCCGGCAACGGCCATGGATCCCATGCCGGCCAACAGCTACAACCGCACCCCGCTACCTCGCTTCGAATTCGAAGCGAATTATGATCCAGAGTTCGGCGACACCAAGGTCTTCGCGTTCGTGAATGGCATGGTGCAGACCCTGGCCAGAAGCGACAACGACGAGAAAAGGACCGCGTGGGGCATAGCAGGTGGCGGGCGCATCCACTTGGGGAAAATTGCGCTCGGCCTTGGGCCTTACTACGGTAAGGGGCTCGGCACGGCAACGCCGTTTAGCAACTGCAGCGGGCCCGGCTGTAATCAGGAGGCGGTAGACGGTGCGGGCGACCTGCGCGCGTTCTGGGGCTTCTTGGCAGGAGCGAACGTCCGCATCGTCAACACCGAGCTTGCGGCAGCTTACGGCACTGCGCGAGCTCGGGAGACCGATTTCGACGAAGACAACAACGTCAGCCTGATTCAGAGTGCCAGTGGTATCGCGTTCAAGGTGGCACAGCACATTGACCAGGTTTCGGTCTCGGCCGACTACATGCACGTCATGTACGACTGGCACCGCGGTGAGAGCCAACGTACGAATGTGCTCAGTGTGGGCGCACAGTTCGTCTGGTAAGTGAGCTTCAGCCGGAGTTGGCACGGGCTGAACACAGTACTCATCGTCCGGCACCGCAGCGTCAGCGGTGCCGGGAGCCGACGGCGGGCCCGCGTCTAGGGTAGCGGCGAGCGCGCAGGCGGGTGGCTCACGCTGGATTCAATCGAACCATGCTCGACCGAGTGGGGTCTGCTGGTCTTCCACTCGGCGTCATCGAGGCCTTCCGCGATTCGCTTTATTGCGTCGTCGAGAACGTCTTGAAGCGCTTCGGGCGCGGTGCGCACATCGCGAAGCGCTTCGTCCGAGGATTCCTTCAACAGCAACAGCCGCTCCCCGGCGCCGTTTCTTATCTCGAATCGCCAACGCATGACCAGGTTGGGCTGCTCGAAATCACCGTCGCCGATAAAAACTGGTTCTTGGGCGAGCTCGAGCAACTGAAACGACGCGGTGTAATTCTCACCGGCCCGCTGCGGATCGATGAACTGGCTCAGCAGCGAGCTGAGCCCGGTGTCGAGGGCGGAACGCAGCCCACGGACGCAAAGCTCGTTGAACTTCCGAGTTTTGCCGCAAGTCCGCTCGTCAGTGACGTCGAGCAGCTCGAGCGCGACGCTTCCGCCCACTCCCCGTCGCGTCAAACGCTCCACCTCGGGCGCTTGAGCCGTCAACGGAGTTGCCGGGCCGCATCCGCTGGCCACGCCCATGGCCAGCGAGAGAAAGATGACGCGAAACATCGTGGACGATCTCGGTTGCCGCACGCCTGAGTCCGGCTCCGCGCACTATACGGACAGTGTGGCCCAAAGGAAATGATGGTGGAGTCGACGTGTCAGGTCGTGCAGCCAAGGACCTGATCGTTCGCTGCCGAGCATCGAAGCAATCGAGGTCGACGCACCCATTAGTCGATGACTGCGATCGCCTCGACCTCCACGAGGAGGTCGGGAGTGAACAGTGCCGCGACGCCGATCAGCGTGCCCGGGGCGAGAGGCTTGACCTCAAGCTTTGCAAAGGCGCGGTCGCGACCCTCCACTACCAGCGACATCTTGTCGAGGGTCCAGTCGACGATGTAGAGGGTCAGCTTGGCAACGTTGGCGAAGGAGCCGCCAGCCTCCGCGACGGCCGCCGCAACGTTCAAGTAGCACTGCTCGACCTGCGCGGCGAGGTCGCCTTGTCCGACCAGGGCTCCGTCGGCGTCCCAGGCGACCTGGCCCGCCATGAACACGAGCTTCGAGCCGGTGGCGATCGACACCTGTCGGTGGAAGTCGACCTTGGGTAGTGCCTCGGGATTGATCAGTGTGATGGACATGCTGACTCCTACTAGTTATTGCGACGATGCCTTGGCAGGATGTCCCGGGCCAGTCGCAAACGCACGAAGCTCCGGTGCCGCGCTAGATGCGGCACGCATGAGGCGTAGCGCTCACCGAGGAGGACCTCGTCCTAGCGCCCGCGGCCGCTGGCTCACGCCTCCGCCGCGCGCGCCCGCCGCAACATCCCCACCGCGACGAGGAGCGACGTGATCGTGAGGATCACCGCGCCGAACATCCCCGGCGACATGCACTCCTTCATCCCTTGGAAGAGGATGCGGACGATCTGACCGTCCGGGACCTTGTCCTCGCGGGCGAGCACGCTGAACACCTTGCCGACGTCCATCAGCGTCGTGCACACGCTCGCGGAGACGGTGGAGAGCGCCAGCATCCCCAGGAAGCCGAGGCGCTGAGGGTCGGGTTTGTGCGCGAAACGCGCCGCGTCCACGATCAGGAGGATGCCTACGAAGAGGATTGCCCACATTCCCCAGCCGCCGTCTCTGAAAATTTCAATCATGCCGTCTCCTTGGTCTTTGAAACACAGAGCGCGCGGCGGCGCCGGGCGTGACGAAGAAAAATGATTGTCACGCGCCTCGGGCTCGTGCGCTCTCTAGGAGCGTGGACGCGGACGAGGCCCTGCTCGTGGAACGGTTGCGCGGCGGTGACCGCCGCGCGCTGGCAGACGTCTACGCTCGGTACCACGAGCGAATATGGTCCTTCTTGCTGCGCCTCGCGGGGCGCCGGCACCTCGCCGAGGACCTCTTCCAGGAGACGTGGCTCGCGGTGGCGCGCGGGGCGGGGAGGCTGCGAGACGACACGGACCTGCGCGCGTGGCTCTTCACCGTCGCTTGCAACCGTCATCGCAGCTACAGGAGGTGGGCGGTGCTCGACATCGCCCGCCTGTTCGAGCTCGGCAGCGCGCCGGCCGAGCACACGCTTGCGCCCGACCAGGACGCTGAGGCCCGGGCGGCGGCGGCGCGCGCGAGGGCCGCGTTCGCGCAGCTCTCGGACGAGCACCGCGAGGTGCTGCTTCTCGTCGTGGTAGAGGGGCACGACGCGAAGCAGGCCGGCGCGGTGCTGGGGCTCTCGCCGGAGGCGGTGCGCCAGCGGCTACGGCGCGCGAGGATGGAGCTTGCGGAGGCCGCCGCGCAGGGAGAAGCTAAGTCGGCCGGCCGCCGAGGAAGCAGCGCCTCATGAGACAACTCGAAGAGCAGGAGCGTGACGCCGGCGCGGAGATCCTGGGCGCGCTGCCGAGCGAGCCGCTGGATCCGGTGCTCGCGAGGCAGGTGCTGCGCGCGGCGTGGACGGAGCTCGAGGTCGCGCAGAGCCGGTGGAAGCGCGCGGAGGTGTTCTTCGAGCGGGTCCTCGTGCCGGCCGCGCTCGTCGCATGCGCGGCGGGGTGGGCCTATCACTTCATCGCCGTCGCGCAGC
This sequence comes from Polyangiaceae bacterium, assembly GCA_035634435.1. Taxonomy (GTDB): domain Bacteria; phylum Myxococcota_A; class Polyangia; order Polyangiales; family Polyangiaceae; genus PMG-095. Next base: position 857 of record DASQDA010000871.1, on the reverse strand, counting down.
ACCTCTACGCGAGCCATTGACCGCTTCGTTGGCACGAGTGTTGGCGGGCCTGCCGCTGCCTTCACGGGGGCCGGCGATTGTGACGGTACGGGCCAGTGCGCGCAGCCTCGAGTCCGTGACAGCAACATAGGGGCACGCTTTCGGCACGGCGAGCTCGGAAGCGTGCATGCGTTCCCACTGTGAGGCACCAACCTTCGGCGCAACGAATTTCTGCACTCAGAAACGGTCACGATGTCTGCGTGCCCTAGTGCTAACCGCGACGGGATCGGTGATCGCATGAGTAACGCGGCCATCTCTATTCGGAATACGATTGAAGGTTGGAGGCTCGCCGGCGTGGCTATGGTGATGCTGAGCGCCTGCAAAGCGCCGACCGCGACACAGGGCAGCGCGGGAACCGACGGAGCATACAGTCCAGCTCGGCCCGTTGCTGTGCTAAGCGCGCCGCGTGAGCCCGCACCGCCCACGAGCTCCGCAAAATGCCTCGTCGGATGCCCGCGCGGCAGTGACGGCGAACACGGCCGGTGCACGCCCTTCAACGCCGGAAGCTCGGCGACAGCCTCAGCGGCCGGCGGCGCGACGGCGGGCGACCGCGCGAACTACGCGCTCATCCGCGCGTGCGTCAGCCGCCAGAGCATCGCCACGACACGGTCGAGCACCTGCTCGGCCGGGGCGGCACGCGCGCTGCTCACGTAGCCCCAGGTGACGGCGACGCGCAGCGCGGCGCGCGCCTCGTTGGCGGAGCCTGCAGCGCTGAAGTAGCGAGCCCGGCGATTGCCGGGATCGCTGCAAGCGCCCTCGGCGATATTGAGCACCACGCTCGAAGCGGCGCGCGTGAGCTGATCCGCAAGCGAGCGATC
>DASQDA010000870.1:0-2145 GCA_035634435.1 Polyangiaceae bacterium | reverse complement strand
TGAGTGTCGTCCTTCTTCTTCACCGCGTTGCCGCGCATCTGAGCGGCATCGACGAGCTCGGAAGCCAGGCGCTCGCGCATGGTCTTCTCGCCACGGTTGCGCGAGAAGCTCACCAGCCAGCGCATCGCCAGAGCCACGCGTCGCTCGGGGCGCACCTCGACCGGCACCTGGTAGGTCGCACCACCGACGCGGCGACTCTTGACCTCGAGCTTGGGCTTCACGTTGTCTAACGCCTTGCGGAAGATCTCCAGCGGGTCCTCCTTGAAGCGAGCCTGGATGACGTCGAAGGCGCCGTACAGAATACCTTCTGCGACGGCCTTCTTGCCGCCCAGCATCAGGCTGTTCGTGAACTTGGCGACGAGCTTGTCCTTGTACTTCGGATCGGGAAGAATTTTGCGCTTTGGTACGTCACGGCGGCGGGGCATGGCTCACTCCTCTAAGTTCACTGCTTCGGCCGCTTGACGCCGTACTTCGAGCGCTTGCGGTTGCGATTCGCTTTGTTCGTGCTGCTCGGACCGATGGCACCCGAGGCGTCGAGCGTACCGCGAACGACGTGGTATCGAACCCCGGGCAGGTCCTTCACGCGGCCACCACGGATGAGCACGACACTGTGCTCCTGAAGATTGTGACCCTCGCCAGGAATGTAGCTGATGACTTCCATCTGGTTGGTGAGCCGCACGCGGCAAACCTTACGCAGCGCGGAGTTCGGCTTCTTCGGCGTGGTGGTGTAAACGCGCAAGCACACGCCACGCTTTTGAGGGCAAGAGCGCAATGCGGGAGACGCGGTGCGCGTCTTCAACGCGAGCCTTCCGGAGCGAATTAGCTGCTGAATCGTCGGCATCGAGAGCTGATTTTCCGTGTTTGCGGGGGTTCCCCGAGTTTTGGGGAAGGGGAGGGTAGCCGCACGGCGCTGAGTGTCAAGTCCGCCGAAAGCCGAGCGCGAGCCCGGATGGAGAGCGGAGGTGACAATCGCCGGCGGTGCTGAACACCTGCGCACGGTGGTTGAAGCCACCGACCCAAGTTAGGGCGAGCGCCCCATTACTCGCGATTTTCAAAAAAACAAACTGTATTGAGACGCGCGCAACAATTGAGCGGAAAGCGCTGGCGAGCTTTGGCAAGTGCGTCGCTCCCGACGGCACCCCGGCGGTCCGCCTGGCCAAGGCAAGGAGCTCACCGGCCCCTCCGCTGATGCAAAGGAGCTCAGCGCCAGCGGTCGTCGCCTTCGACGAACCACGGCCACGCGGCGGCGAAAGCCGCTGCCACCTCGCCGTCATAGGTATGGCCGGCCTTCGCAGCTCCGCCGCTACGCGTCGGCAGGCCAGCCTTCTCCAGGCGCTGGGCGCGACTGCTCGCCTGGCTGAGGCACGCTGACTGTCCGCAGCCGATGAACAGCCGTTGACCGCCCGCGGCAGCGAACGCTCGAGCGCTGCCGGGCGTCCAGCTCCCCTGCCCCCCTTCTATCAGCGCGACGCGAGGAAAACGTTGCGGTGCCTTCTGAACCAGCGGCGAAGCATAGATCGCGCCCAGAGAAAACCCGATGATCACGACCGCCGTGACATCCACGTAACCCGTGAAACGCTCGGACAATGCAGCCAGGCCAGCGTCGATCTCCTGTTCGACGGCCTTGCCCGATTGGTACTCGAAGCGCTCCATGGACTTCGGCACGTCACGCCGCGCGACCCCACGCGGGCAAAGCACGAAGCCGCTCTTGCCGACCACGCCGCGCCACACGGCGCACTGCCACTCGGGGCGATCGAAGTTGCCATGCAACGCTACCGCGACGGGGCGCGCCGCGGTGGCGCCGCCCGGCACCGACACGACCGCGTCGAGAAAACCCGCGACCGCGAGGGTCGCAAGCTCCTCGTCCGCGGCGAGCGGCGGCAGCTCGTTCGGCCCTGCTGCTGTAGGCGTCTCCGCAGCAGCGCGCGGTGCTGCCTCCATGGGGCGCTCGGCGCGCCGAGCGGTGTCTACGACCCGCGCGCTGGGCGCTCTCGTTAGCGCCGAGCTGTCGTCACCTGCGGCTCGGACGTTGTGTGCGGGAGGCTCGGACCGGGCGCAACCAAGCAGCCATGGCAAGGTCCAAGCGATCGTCGTCCGGAACATCGCTCGCACGATAGCGCGTCGAGACCGCTTGCTGGTGCGGCC
>DASQDA010000869.1:0-3832 GCA_035634435.1 Polyangiaceae bacterium | reverse complement strand
GAGCTCGACGCCCCGCACGGCCGAATCATCGTGGGCACGCTGATTTTCCAGGATCTCTGCGTCGTGCCCATGGTTCTGATCGTGCCCTTGCTTTCCGGCACCGGAAGCAGCGCGGACGCCGCGTTGCTCATCGGTAGCGCGCTCGTGAAAGCCGCAGCCGTGGTGCTCGGCACCGTCCTGGTGGCGCGCTGGGTGGTGCCGAGGCTCCTGGCGTCGGTGGACGCAAGCCGCAGCCGGGAAGTGTTCCTGCTCGCGGTGCTAGCGCTGTGCATCGGCACGGCCTGGCTCACGTCGATGGCCGGGTTATCGCTCGCGCTCGGGGCGTTCCTGGGCGGGATGATCGTCGCGGATACGGAGTACGGTCACCGCGCGCTGGGCGACATCCTGCCGCTGCGCGACGCGTTCGTGAGCGTTTTCTTCGTGTCCCTGGGCATGCTCTTCGACGTGCGTGTGGTGGCCTCGCAACCGGTGGCTGTCGGGTTGTTGCTGGCGGGCTTCCTGTTTGCCAAGGGCCTGCTCGCGACGCTTTCCGCCATGGCGATGCGGTTCCCCGCGCGTGTTGCCTGGTTGGCGGGCGTCGGCCTGGCGCAGTTCGGTGAGTTCGGCTTCGTGCTCATGCGGCTCGGACAGTCGAGCGGCGTGGTGAGCGAGGCGGCAACACGACCGTTGCTCGCTGCCGGCGTCATCAGCATGTTCTTGACGCCGGTGTTGGTGCGAATGGCTCCGCACGTCACCGCCGGTGAACGCCTGCTTTCGCCGCTCGAGCGACTGATCGGCGTGCGCAGCATCGACCAGGTCGAAAGCGGTCAGCAGGCGCTCGAGCATCACGTCGTGATTGTCGGCTTTGGGGTGGCTGGCAAGCTGGTGGCCAACGCCCTGCTCGCCACGCAGGTGCCCTACGTGGTGCTGGAGCTGAACGCCAACACCGTGCGCGCCTCACGCGCGCAAGGGCAGCCGCTCTACTACGGCGCCGCCACGAGCATCGAGGCATTGGGACACGCGCAGTTGCAGAGCGCGCGTGCCCTGGTGCTGCTCATGAACGATTCACAAGCTGCCCAGCGCGTAGTCGATACCGCCCGCCGCGTCGCGCCCAACGTGCCGATTCTCATGCGCACGCGCTACTGGGCCGAACGTGAGCACCTGCTCGCGATGGGCGCCAAGGACGTAGTCGCCGAGGAGGTAGAGGGCGCCGTCGAGGTGCTTGCGCGCCTGCTGCGCTGGATGGAAGTGCCACGCAACACCATCGAAGAGACCATCCATTCGGCACGGGACACCACGCAGAGCACCGCGCGCGCGCAGACGCTTCCGCGCTCGGCTTTCGGCGAGCAGCGAGCGCTCCTGGAGCTGAAGATCGAGAACGTGTTGATCAAGCCGGGCTCGCGCGCCGTCGGCCGCTCCGCCGTGGATCTCGCGGTACGTCGGAAAACTGGCGCGCTGATCGTTGCCGTGCGGCGTGATGAGCGCTTACTAGCCGAGCCGGACCCCACTTCGGCGTTCGCGAGCGGTGACATCGTCTACCTGGTGGGCGCCTCGAAGTCGGTCGGCGCGGCGATACAGCTCCTGACCGAGCCGGAGCTAGGACCCGAGCCGACCAGCGTCGACCCGGAGCCGCCGGCAGTCGATCCGCGCCTTTCGTGAGCGAGCCGGCGTCGTGTGAGCTCGGCACGCTTACGTGCGAAAAACACGGGCCGAGGCTTTGTCGCCGCACAATCGAGCAGACGGGACATTGAGCTGACAGATCCGCCCGCCTGCGGTATAAAGATCGGCTTTGATTACCATTGCTGCTTCGGCTGGGCACACGCTCGGGGGCCGCTTCGTCGTTGAGCGCGAGGTGGGCCGCGGCGGGGCCGGCATCGTCTATCGCGCGCAGGACCTGGTAACGCGCCAGGTGGTCGCCCTCAAGGTCATCAACGCGGAAGCCGGCGTGGCCCCGGAGGAGGAGGCACGGCTGATGCGGGAGGGCGAGCTCTTGGCTCGGCTCGACCACCCTGGCATCGTCAAGATCGTCGCCTTCGGCGTCTTCGAGGACACGGGCCTGCCGTTCGTCGCCATGGAGTGGTTGGACGGCGAAGATCTGGCAGCCCGCCAACGGCGCTTGCCGCTGTCGCTGGCGGAGGCGCTGGAGCTGATGCTGCGCCTGACGCGTTCGCTCGAAGCCGCACACGACGCCGGGGTCATTCACCGCGACATCAAACCCGGGAACATCTTTCTGTGCCCGCGCGACGCTGCGTCCGACAGCGGGGGCTTGCTCGACGTGGAACCAAAGCTCGTTGACTTCGGCGTCGCCGCGCGCGGTGACATCCGCGTCACGCGAACGGGCGACGTGGTGGGAACCCCTGCTTACATGGCGCCGGAGCAGGCGCGCGGTGACGCTCCTGTCGACGCTCGCAGCGATATTTATTCGCTCGGCGCAACGCTCTTCGAGCTCATCGCCGGTCGCCCGCCGCACGTGGGTCCGACCGTGATCGCAACGCTGGCGCGCCTCGTGACCACCCCGCCGCCGCGGCTCAGCGAGTTGCGGCGCGACGTTCCGCCGTCCGTAGACGCGCTGGTGCACCGCATGCTGGAGACTGATCCCGAGGCTCGGCCGGCCTGCGTCGCGGACCTGCGTGAGATTCTGGAGAACGCTGCTCGCGACTCGGGCCGCATCAGCTGGGTGGACGTGGAACCCCGCTCATCGCGCCTGGGCTCGAGTGCCTCGCGTCTGATCACCTCGCTCGTGGCAATTCGATTGGAGTCCGGCTCGGCCCGCGAGCGCGCTCTGGAATGGCTACGCCAGCGCGGCGCCGACGCAGTGCCCCTCGGGCCCGACGCCATCGTCGCCCACCTGGGTGCACGCCGGGCGGTTGGCAGCGAGGCGCTCGTCGCGCTCGAGCTCGGCCGCCGGCTGGCGCGCGCCGGTGCGCGTGTGGGGCTCGCTAGCGGCCGCGCCTGGGTCAATCTGCCAGGCGATCGTAGCAATGTTCGGCCCGTGGGTGAGGTCGTGGATCGAGCCTCTTCGCTGGCTCGCGACGCCGACCCGGGCATGGTGCTGGCAGATGTCACCACCAGCGAGCTCGGGCGTGGCCGGTACGAGTTTCGGGCGCGCGATGACGGCTCCGCCGTGGTCGGTGAGGGCATGCGCGGCGCTCGCGGTGAGCGCGCCGGCGGCGCACCCTTCGTGGGGCGCGACGCCGAGCTCTCACAGGTCCTGAGCGCCGTGGAGCGCTCGAAGGCAGATCGCACTCCCATCCTCGTCAGCATCAGCGGCCCCCCCGGGATCGGCAAGAGCCGACTGCGACGCGAGGTGATGGCGCGTATCGCCGCGCAGGCCCAGTCGCCGCAAGTCATCTTGCAGCGCAGCGAGGCGTACGGGCAAGGTCAGTCGCTGGGCGCAGCCGCCGACATTTTGCGCGCGATCATCGGGTTACCCAAAGGTGCCTCGCCCTCCGAGGCCGAGCGCGCCATCGTGGCTCGCCTAGGCCCCTCCACGCGCGAGGAGCTCACGGCGCGGACCCGTCAGCTCGTCGCCCGCTTGCTCGCCAACGAGCCGCTCCCGGAGGTGCTCGACCCCCGTGGTTCGCGCGACGCGCTGTGGCTGGCCATGACCGACCTCGTGCTGCAGGTGTCCGCCTTCGAGCAGACCGCAATCTTGATGGAAGATCTGCAGTGGGCGGACCCCGAGAGCATCGGCTGGATCGACCACATGCTCGGTCGCGCCGGCAGCCGTCCGTTGTTTCTCATGGCCATGGTGCGACCCGAGTTCTGGAGCGCCAACGGCGAGCGCTTCGCAGGCCGCGATCACGTACGAATCGAGCTTCGCCCCATCTCGAAGCGCGCCGCCCGTAGCATC
>DASQDA010000868.1:0-3172 GCA_035634435.1 Polyangiaceae bacterium | reverse complement strand
ACCACCACTACACCCTCACGGGTAGGCTCGGCCACGTCGCCCCCGGGAGACGCGGCTCAAAAGCCGCCTCGTCGGGCGCCATGCTCGCGAATCACCAGTCCGAAGCCCTGCTCGCGACAGCGCGTTGGTCGCTCCGCCTCGCGGCGCGCCGGGCGCGTGTAAACGCAGTTGTCGCGAGCGACTGCCGTGCAAGATCATTTACTCACTGGCCGGCCGTCGCCAAACTACGTTGTCCCACATTGGCGTTGTCGATTCATTCCACAACGGTCGAGCCAACTCGGAATGATTCGGTCATGCTGCTGGGGGGGGGTAGGCTTGAGTGCAGAACCCGCATTTGCAACACTCAGACAAAGTTCCGTGAATACGGCGATGGACGCGGCCACCTTGTCTGACTCGGGGATCGTCTCCCCAGGGCACGTGCTCGGGCGCTACGAGCTGCTGATGCCCATCGCCGCAGGCGGCATGGCGATGGTGTGGGCTGCGCGCTTGAAGGGCACCCGCGGGTTCCAGAAGATCGTCGCCGTCAAGACGATGCTGCCAAAGCTGAGTGAAGACATTCAGTTCGAGCAGATGTTCTTGGACGAAGCGTCGCTCGCCTCGCAAATCCGGCACCCGTACGTCGTCGAGATCCTCGATCTGGGTGAACAGGATGGCGTGCTTTTCCTGGTCATGGAGTGGATTGACGGGATGCCGCTCAATCAGCTGATGAAGGCGGCCAAGCTGGCAGGTGGCATGCCCTTGCCCATTGCCGTCCGCATCGTCGCTCAGGCCACTGCCGGCCTCCATGCAGCGCACGAGCTGCGCGATGGCAAAGGGCAGCTCGTGGGTCTGGTGCACCGCGACGTCTCGCCGCAGAACATCTTGGTCACCTACGACGGTGTGACGAAGGTCGTCGACTTTGGTGTGGCAAAGGCCACGGCCATGGGCGGCGGTGCCACCGCCGCCGGGCAAATCAAAGGCAAGGTCGGCTACATGGCGCCCGAGCAAATCGAGGGCGAAAGCATCGATCGGCGCGCTGACGTGTTCGCCATCGGCATCGTGCTGTATGCGCTCACGACGGGCAAGCACCCGTTTCGTCGCGAGTCCGACGCTGCCACCATGTACAACATCTGTTCGCCGCAGCCGGTGTTGCCCCCGAGCAAGTTCATCCCGGACTTTCCCGAGGCGCTCGAACGCACATTGCTACGAGCCTTGGCGAAATCCGCGAACGAGCGGCACGAGAGCGCCAACGAGCTACTGCGCGATCTCGATCAGGCGCTCCCGCAGGAGCAAAGGGCTACGGATGAGGATGTAGCGATCTTCGTCCGCAAGCTGGTGGGTGATCGACTCGAAGAGCGGCGCAACACGCTGACGCAGGCGCTGGCTCGCGCCGATCAGCATGCGCTGAACACGCCCACTGGCACGCGCGAAACGCGGTCGCTGCCTACCGCTGTCGAGCTGCCCCCCATCACCGTTCTCCCGGGCTCTGCAACCGACCTGGCCTACAGCCCAGCGCCCCGAAAAAAGCGACGCGTCGCAGCGACTATCGGCTTGACGGTCTTGGTGGCCAGCCTGGGGGCGCTGGCAGCGACGCTCTTGCGAACGCCGATGACGCCGCCGGCGAGAGAGCTCTCCGCACAGCCGCGGGAGACTCAGACGCTGCAGCCTGCCCTGCCCGTGCTCCCTCCGGAAGCTCCGCTGCCCGCAGCGGTTGGCACGTCGGCCACCTCGGCGAGCGCCGCGGCGCCAGCGGCGTCGAACGTCAAGCCTCCGGGCGCGTCTCGACAGCGTGGCACGGCCGCTCCGGCGCCCGCACCGAAGCCACCTTTGAAGAAGCCGAACTGGAAGCACGACCCAGGGTTTTAGCTCGGGGCTCAGAACCGCACGCGCACACGCGCCACCGCGCTGGTCCGCGTGAACGACGGCTGGAAGTGCCAGGCGGATCGTTCTTTGCGCATGCGGTTGTCCTGCAGCACCCACACGAGAGCGGCTCCGCCGAGGGCACCCACGCCCACGCCCACGGTGACGAGCGAGCCGTAGTGGTACGCCTTCAAGCGGTCGTACTCGTCTCGTTGCGAAAGCGGGCAGACCTCACCCTCGCAGGCGTCGTCGAGCTTGCGCGAGCTGGTCTGGCGGAACGCGAGTAGCACCCCTGAGGTGAGGAGGCTGGCAGCGCCGACCCCACCCACGACGAGCGGGACTAGCCTTGACGGGGACTTTGCCAGCGGTGCCGAGCCGCCGGGAGTGCTGAAAACAGCCTCGCGCGGCAGAGGCTCGAGAACGACCTCCACCGTTTTGAGCTCGCCCTCGCTGAACGGGATGGTGGCTTCGAAAGCCTTGAATCCGGGTGCTTCAGCGGACAATGCATGGGGGCCAGGATCCAAAGGAACCTCGACGCCCAGCGAGTTGTCGCCGAGCGAGACCCCGTCGAGCGCGATGACCGCTGCGTCGGCGCCGGCACCGCGCCGGATGATGAGCTTGGGAATCCGCGCGCGCAATCGGCGGACGTTCGCCTCGACTTCGCTGCGGAATTCGGGACCGACGCTGGCGGCATCGGCGAGGGCCAGCTCGTACCCACCGAGCGCAGCGACGAGCTTGCCGAGCTTGTCTTCACACACCGCGATGTGAAACCGCACCTGGGGCGTCATGCGGACCTGCCCCACCTCGCGAAACAGCTGCACCGCCGCCGAGCAGTTGCCCGCTTGCTCGAGCTCGATCGCCTGCTGGAACATGGCGCGGGCTCGGGACAGCTCGCGATCCGTCTGCCCCGAAGCGGCCGGCGCCGCGAGCGCCAGCGTCAGCAGCATCCACACCGCTCGCGGCGCACGCTGGCCCGCACGGCTCCGGACTTGCCCGTCGTGACGCATGCAGCAGTGTACAACGGGGCAGCCAAGGTTTGAACGAGGATCGTGGAAGCTCGGCACGCGCAGGTGCGACACCTCCGTACCAAGCGGCTCAATCGCAGCTGTCCTCAGCGGCATTTTCCAGGCAACTCTGGCTTTCGCAACACACGCCGCTCGAGCAACTATCCTGCGCACAAGTGACCCTGCAAGTGTCACCCCCGCACGTCACGATGCCTGCGCAAGCGTCTTCCCCTTCGCACGTGACGTCGGTGAACGACTGCGCATCGCTGCTCGTAGGGCTGGGACAGCTATTGTTGCCACTGCAGTGGAGCTCACAGCGCTCCGTGCTC
>DASQDA010000867.1:0-3891 GCA_035634435.1 Polyangiaceae bacterium | reverse complement strand
GATGCCGACAAGCAGAGCATTCCGGAGTACTTCGACTGGGCGCTCGAGCTGACGCGGCCGGGAAGCATCATCCTGGTAGACAACGTGGTGCGCCGCGGCGCGGTCATCGACGCTGAGTCCACCGACCCTGGGGTGCAGGGGGTGCGACGTTTCAGCGAGCGCTTGGCCCGTGAATCGCGGGTGAGCGCGACCGCCCTGCAGACGGTAGGCATCCAGGGCTACGACGGCTTTACTTTGGCTCGCGTCAGCTGACTACAGCCAGGTGTTCATGAGGCGCCCGGCGGTCCCCTCATCACCAGTCGATGGCGCGCCCGTCGCGGTAAAACCCGCCACTCTGCGCGTCCAGCGCTAGGCTTGCAGCCCATACGATGCCCTGCGCGCCCTGCTCGAGGCTGCGTGTGGCGCTCGCGCCTCCCATGCGTGTGCGCACCCATCCAGGGCAAACGGCGTTCACCTTGCGCTGGGTGCCGGCAAGCTCACGCGCCAACACGCGCGTGAACGCGTTGAGCAAGACCTTGGACACGCTGTATGTGTTCTTCGGGAAGCCCTTTAGGTCTGCGCCTTTGCTAACCGCCTCGATATAGTCGTGGGCCAGCGCGTCGATGTCGTGCGCCGTCAGGGTCGGTGCGAGCAGGTGCTGGCGGAGCTCGGAGGAGACATGGCCGAGTGAGCCCATGCCGCTGGAGACCATGACGATACTGGCTCGTTCACTGAGTGCGGGAAGGAGCGCCCGTGTAACGCGCGCGGCACCGAAGTAATTCACCTCCAGGGTGCGGCGAGCGACCTCACCATCGAAACCGTCGAGCGACACCGCGGCGTTGTTGACGAGGGCGTCGAGCGGAGCTCCGCGCGCTAGCTCGCTTGCCACGGCCTCGACCGACGCAGCCTCGGCGACGTCGAGCGTCACCGCGCGCACACCTCCTCTGCCGCCGCGCAACGAGGCCGCCGCCTCCGCGGCCAGAGCGGGATCTCTACCGGCGAGCAGCACCTCCCAGCCCTGCTCATCGAGCTTTCGGCAGGTTTCCAAGCCGAGTCCGCGATTGGCTCCGGTCACGAGAACGCGAGGCATGGTCTAACCTTTGGGCGTCGAAGCGCTGATGACAAGCCACATGCCCTCGAGGCGCCAGGGATCGGCCTCAGCGCCGTGGCGCCGCGCCCGGTGGGTGGACGGTCCGGCGGCTGCACGTGGCGTGAGGCGGCTGGCTGCGGAGGTCACCGGGGCTTTGCTACCCGAGCAGGCGGGTGCTCATCGCTGCTTTCGTGGACGAAAGCGGCAATATCGCGCACCACCTCGGCGTGGACGTGACCTGGGCGCAGGTATTCCTGCGGGAGGATCGGGCCGTGCCCAGCCACGAACAGGTGATTCAGGGTCGGGTAGGTCTTGAAGCGCGCGCGTGGCGCTCGCGCCAGCAGGCGTTTCCACACTGCGAAATCCGCAAGCGTCACCTGATAGTCGCGCTCTCCCTGCAACACCAGGAAAGGGCGCGTCTCGTGGCTGAGCAACGCCGCCGGCGGATGCGCCGCCAGATCCAGCCAGTAGGCTTGCGGCAGCGCCAGCGGCAAGTCCGAAGCGAGCGCGGGGCCGGCGGGGGTGAGCGTTTTGACACGCGCCACCTGTGTCTCGAGGCGGCGCAACTCGGAGCTCTCCCGCGGATCTTCCTTTCCATCCAGGCGAGCCAGGAACCGCACCTGGTCGAGCACGACGTCTTCCAGCGGCCGCAGCGGACCTGCGAGGCTGATGAACCCCGCCAGCTCGCTGTCAGCCGCGGCCAGGCGCGGCAGGACCGTTGCTCCCTGGCTATAGCCCAGCAGGAACAGCTGACGGCGCGCTACGTCACTGCGCTGTCGCAGGAGCTCGACCGCGCTCCGTGCATCTTGCACGTACTCTTGCTGCACCGTCAACGCCTCGATCTGCTCCGGCGCCAGTCGTCCGCGTAGGAAGTGTGTGCGCTTTTCATAACGCAGCACGGCGATCCCGAAGCTTGCCAGACCCCACGCGAGATCGCGAAAGGGACGGCTCTCGCCGAGTGTTTGATCGCGATCCTGAGGGCCGGAGCCGTGCAGCAGCACGACCGCAGGGAAGGGTCCGGCGCCGTTGGGTAAGCTGAGGGTACCGGGCAGTCCGCAGGTCCCCGTTCCGCAGAAATGCTCGGGATCGGGCACACGGATCTCCTGTTCGCGGAACCGGCTCTGATCCACGTAAGCGGGCGCGTAGAATGCAACGTTCGTCGGCACCGGGCGGATGGCGACGCCCGTGATGCGTCCGCTGCTGTCGAGCGCGATCAACGTCTCGAGCTCCGCCCGCGCGAACAGGGTGCGGACGTAAAAAAGCTTCGAGTCGGCACGCTGCTCACTGTGCGCTGCGCCCGTGCTCCGATACACGCCGGCCTTGCCGATCACCGCTCGCCACGTCTCCGCCAGGGCGGGAGCATTGAGCCGCGCGCGCAACGAGGGGGCAAAGCGAGCCGCCACCTGCTCGAACCTCAGAGCTCCCAGCTCATCAATGATGGCGCGCGCTAGCAACTCCTCGGGCGAGGCTTCGGGCGGTAGCTGCCGATTCGGCTCGCTGCGGCTGTCGCCCGCGCTGGCTGCTTGGGGCTCGGGGCTCGGGACGGCCAGCCTCTGTGCCGGCGCACAGCCAGCGACCACCAGGGCGACGAGCAGCACAGTCCCTTTGCAGTCCATGAGAGTCGCGCGCTAGCTGGTGAAGGCCCAAGCCCGACCGTAAGCTTGCCATGCCTTTCGGACAGCGTCAGCGGGGCCGGAGCGGCCCCTGCTTGACGCACGCACACCACTGGCGTTGTCCTGCGGCGTGGCCTCCGGAGCTGAGAGCGTGTTTTGGTGGTTCCTCACCGGGACAGCAGTGATCACCTCCGTGGTCTCCGGAGTGCTCGGCATGGCGGGCGGCATGATTCTCTTGGCCGTCATGCTGCTTCGGCTCGATCCGGTGGTCGCGATTCCGGTGCATGGGGTGGTGCAGATGGCCTCGAATGCCTCGCGAGCCTGGTTCCAACGTCGGCACGTGGCATGGGCAGCAGTGTGGCCCATGCTGCTACCGTTGCTGCCAGCCATGATTGCGGGCGTGTTGCTCGTGAGCTCAATCCCTCCGGGTGGAACGCGCGTCGCGGTCGGACTCTTCACGTTGCTCGTCACCTGGGCCCCAGGTCAGCTAGCTGTCTTGACGCGGCCGCGCGGAAATCCGCGGCTGGGCATGATTTGGGGCGGCGCTCTAATTGGCTTCTTGACGCCAATATTGGGCGCCACCGGTCTTTTGCTGGTGCCTTTCGTGATGGCGCTCGAGCTGGGGACGCAGGCGACGGTCGGCACCTTGGCCGCCTGTCAGGTGTTCCAGCACGCGGGCAAGGTGCTTTGTTTCGGCGTGGCCGGCTTCGATGTGCTGCAGTATCTCTTTCCGTGCCTGGTGCTCTGTGCCGCCGCCTTCGCGGGCACCTGGATCGGCACGCGCCTGCTGGACCGCGTGCCTCAGCGCACGTTCAAGCCGCTGGTCCGCTGGGTCATGACCGGGCTGGCGGTGTTGCTGATCTACCAGGGGCTACGGCCGCAGTAGCGCTGGTGGGGGGCCGCTCAGTTGGCTGCCGGCTAATGACGCACGAATCTGCCCAGGTTGGCGACGGCTGCAATCAGATCGTGAGGGTTCACCGGTTTGGCGATGTGTGTCGTGAACCCAGCGGCGAGGGCTTTCGTCTTGTCCTCGCCGCGCGTGTAAGCCGTCAGAGCGATGGAAGGCATTGCGCGGCTTGTCTCGTCTGCTCGCACGCGCTGCATGAACGAATATCCGTCCTCGCCTGGCATGCCGATGTCACTCACGAGGATGTCGGGCTTGAAGCTCTGCACCGCGCCGTAGCCGCCTGCAGCTGACGCCGCCGTCTC
>DASQDA010000866.1:0-2365 GCA_035634435.1 Polyangiaceae bacterium | reverse complement strand
GCTAGGCGCCGCCTTGGCGCCCGGCGCCTCGGTCGACTCCGGCCGGAGCAGCGGAAAGAGGATCACGTCGCGGATCGACGGCGAGCCCGTGAGGAGCATCGCGAGGCGATCCACCCCCATCCCGAAGCCGGCGGCCGGCGGCATGCCGTGCTCGAGCGCCCGGATGTAATCGGCATCGTAGTCCATGGTCTCTTCGGCTCCGCGCGCCTTGGCCGCCACCTGCTCGCGAAACCGAGCTGCTTGGTCGTCCGGATCATTGAGCTCGCTGAAGGCGTTGCACAGCTCCCGGGAGTGCACGAACAGCTCGAAACGATCCGTCAGCGTCGGGTCGTCGTCCTTGCGGCGCGCCAGCGGCGACACCTCGAAGGGATAATCGACGACGAACACCGGACGGCTCTTGCTCCGATCCGCGCTGCGGTAGTCCTCCGACAGGAACGGCTCCGCGAGGTACTCGTAAGCGACGAACAGGCGCTCGCCCTCCGAGCCGCAGTGCGCGAGGCCACGCCTCAAGTTGGCCCAATCGATGCGAGCGGCGCGCTCGGAGACGGCACGAAACGAAGCCGACCAGGCGTCGCGCTCCGCTGCTGGCGCGCCGGGCGCCGCGGCCGCAGCGCCAGGGTCGGTCGTCAATTTCCGAAGTTGCTCCAGCAGATCGGAGGGCAGCGCCGCCGCGCTGAGGGCCGCCTCGACGGCGGCCCGCATGGGGACACGCGCGAAAGGCTCCGAGAGCGTGAAAGGACGCGCCGCAAGCCAGGCCTCGTACGAAGCGCGAAGCCCAAACTGGGCGAGGCGACGGGCAAGGAATGCATCCACGTGCCGCATCAGCTCCTCCGTCGTGTCCATCATGGTCTCGTACGTCGCGTACGCCTGATAGAACTCGAGCATCGTGAACTCCGGATTGTGCCGGGTACTGATGCCTTCGTTGCGATAACAGCGCCCGATTTCGTAGACGCGTTCATAGCCGCCTACCAGCAGACGCTTGAGGTAGAGCTCCGGGGCGATGCGCAGGAAAAGATCGAGGTCGAGGGCATTGTGATGAGTGTTGAAGGGACGGGCAGCGGCGCCACCGATGAGGCTATGCAGCGTCGGCGTCTCGACCTCGACGAAGCCGCGACTGTCCAGGAAGTCGCGCAGCGCTTGCACGATCAGCGAGCGGGCGCGCAGCACCACGGCAACTTCGGGGTTGGCGATCAGGTCCACGTAGCGCCGCCGATAACGCAGATCCACGTCGGTGAGGCCGTGCCACTTGTCGGGCAAGGGATGCAGCGCCTTGGTGAGCAGGCGCAACGAGCCGAGCTCGATCGAGAGCTCGCCGGTGCGGGTCACCATCAGCCGGCCGCGCGCCTCGATGTGATCGGCCACCTCGATGTCTTCGAGCGCTGCGAAGTCGGCCCCCAGCACGTCTTGCTTGGCGAAGAGCTGCACCTCGCCGCTCTCGTCGCGTAGCCGTAAAAAACTGGCTTTGCCGAAGCCGCGGCGCGCCATCAGGCGCCCCAGCACTTGCACCTCGCCCTCACCGGAAAGCTCCGTCACGCCTTCGGGCGAGTAGCGAAGCTCGGCGTGCGGCTCGAGCAACGCGGGGGCGCAGCGCTCGCGAAGCGCCTGCACGAGAACGCGCGATGAGGTCTCCACCCGATTGGTGAACGGACTCTGCCCGCGCGCGCGGCAGCGCTCGGCCTTGTCGCGGCGCGCCTGAACCAGCGCTTCCTCGCTGCTTTCCATGATGTGGCGGTCGGTCTAGCGCGGGGGCGCCGAGACGTCCATGGGGCAGGCTCGAGGCTCCTCGAACGCGCAGGCCGCTCTCAGCTCGTTGCGACCGGCGCCTCGTTGCCGCGCGCGCGGTCGGCGTTCTTCAACAGAAACGCCTCGATGAAGCCATCCAGATCGCCGTCCAGCACCGCCTGCACGTCCGTCGATTCCCACTCCGTACGTAGGTCTTTCACCAGCTGATAGGGCTGCAGGACATAGCTTCGAATCTGATTGCCCCAAGCAATCTGACCCTTGGCCGCCTCGTAGCGCGCCTGCTCCACGTCCCGCTTGGCTTGTTCCAGCTCGTACAGGCGAGCCTTCATCATCTTCAAGGCCATGGCGCGGTTCTGGTGCTGGCTGCGCTCCGCGCGGCAGACCACGAAAATTCCCGTGGGCAGATGTTTCATGCGCACCGCCGTTTCCACCTTGTTGACGTTCTGGCCACCCTTGCCGCCAGCACGCATCGTGGTGATCTCGAGATCCGTATCCTTCACCTCGATGTCGATTTCATCTTCGACGTCGGGTGTGACCTCGATGGCCGCAAAGCTGGTCTGGCGCCGGGCATTGCCGTCGAACGGACTGATACGAACCAGACGGTGCACGCCGACCTCCGCGC
>DASQDA010000865.1:0-7398 GCA_035634435.1 Polyangiaceae bacterium | reverse complement strand
CAAGTCGTCGAGTTGCTCGAGCGTCAGGACCTTGGTTTCACCGGAAGCCACGATGACGTGCCAGAGGTCGTCATCCACAGGGCGAGAGCTTTCAGCTTGCGCCCTGGAACGGGCTGCGTGTGCCACCATGCGTTCCTTTTTAGCAGTGCGCAGACCAGTTCGCCACGCCGGCTTTTGGGACAGTTCTGGTCGCGGTGCATCTTTGAAGCGGTAGCAGCTCACCTTCCGCGGGGCATCGACGACCAGACTCTCTGGGATGGGCCGGTTCGCCGCCGATACCGGTGCTGCAGCATAGATCAAGCTGGTAAGTGCAAGCGCCGCGCTGATATTGAAAGGCGATGGGGAAATCCCCCTGGCAAGATAGCGACCCCGACTTGCAGGCCATGCGGTCAAGCATGCGTCCGTCTGGCGGCAACCGCTGGGGGCGCATCGCGCTGTTGTTGGTCGTCGTGGCGAGCGTCACCTTCGTTGCCGCCTACTACGTGCCTTTGGTGCGCGCGCACGCGGATCTCACCGCCGAGCATCGTCGCGCGGCCGACAAGGTGCAAAGCGCCGAGCGCGAAGTGACCAGCGCTCGCACTGAGCTGAAGGCGTCCCGAGACAAGCTGGCTACCCTGGAGGCGGAGCGGCAAGCGCAGGAGGCCGGCAAGGGCCAGGCAACCAGCGCGACGCCGTCGACGGAGAAGCGCGATGCGACGAGAGCACAACTGACGGCGCTGCTCGAGAAACACCTCAAGAAGGGTGTCGCAGCGGTGGCACTCCAGGACGGTCAGCTCGTGGTGGCCCTGGCCGACGCGCTCGTCTTTGCTCCCCGCAAGCTCGATGTGACGCCAGCGGGTCGCGCGCTCTTGTGCCAGCTCGCCAAAGCGAACGACGGCGCACTGCGCGTGGTCGGCACCGACAATGGACAGAAGCCGCCGCCCGGCCTCGCTCAGAAGTATCCCAGCGCCTGGGTGCTGCGCGCAGCGCGTGCGGGGAGCGTGGCGGAGGCCCTGGAAAACAAGTGCTCCGTGCCGGCTGCCCGGCTGAGTGCGGCCGGCTCTGCGACAGCCAGCGCGAAGCTCGGCGGCGCCAAGCCGCCCGCCCAACATCTCGAGCTTCAGTTCCTGAACGCCTTGCCGTGACGGGCGAGCGTGGGCTGCCAGCCACGCTTCGTGGCCGCGGTACCACGCTGTGAATCGGCAATTGACGGCGATTCCCCGTTGTCATCGCGGCATGAGCGTTGCTGAAGTCGCGGCATCATGAAGGAGCGTTCCTCTCTTCGGAGCCCGCGGCGTGGACGTTTCCTGTGGCTGTTTGCGCTCGGGGTCGTGCTGGCGTGCATGAGCGGCACGCGCACCGTGCCTGTCGGTGCGGGCAGTCTGGCGCCGCAGCTAGGTGAGCGATCGGAGGGAGCCGCTCAGGGGCCGTTCCGTGTGGTGGCTGCCGTTCCACAAGGTGACGCCGCGCAGGTCGCGGAGATCTCGATCATCTTCGATCGACCGCTGCGAGCACTGGAGGTGGAGGGGACGCCGCTCCCCGCGCTCACCATCAGCCCCAATCTGGCCGGCAGCTGGCACTGGGTAGGATCGCGGGCGCTGCTGTTCGTGCCGCAATCCGGCCTGCTGCCGGCGGCTACGGAGTTTACCGTCGAGGTTCCAGCCAAGCTCCGCGCGCTCGATGGCAGCGAGCTCCCTCGAGCGCATCGTTTTGCGTTCAATACACCGCGCCCTGAGCTGGTGGACGCGACGCCACACTCGGGGGCGACCGGCGTGTTGCCCACCGCGGCGCTGGAGCTGCGCATGAACCAGGCGGTCCGCCCCGAGGAGATGCAGCGGGTGGGGCGGCTGAGCGCTGCCGGCAGACCGGTCGAGTTTTCGGTTTCACGTCCGCAGGCAGACGACCGCAAACGGCTGCGTGTGACGCCCCGGGGCAAGCTCCCGCTGGGCAGCGAAATCCTCTTCCACGTACCGATCGGGTTGCGCGGCGAGGAGGGACCGCTGCCCTCGGTCAAGCCTGACGAGGTCACGTTCCGTACCTACGGCGCGCTGCAGGTGACCAGCGTGGACTGCGATCGAACCGCCGTGGGCCAGCCCTGCTTGCCTGGCTCCGCGGTCACCTTGAGCTTCTCTAACCCGGTTTCCTACGCGGCCATTCGTGGCGCGCTGCGTGTCACCCCCGAGGTGGCTTTGCGCTGGCCCGAGTGGCAGCAGGCGGATTCCACGACGAGCTACCTGGAGGTGCCCGCGCGCCTGGACGCAGGCAAGCGCTACCGTGTCGAGCTTGCCGCGACGCTACGCGACATTTACGGGCAGGCCTTGCGTGGTGGCCACCGGGCGGACGTCGTCATGGGCGACCTGCTGCCGCGCGTAGCGATCGGCGTGACGAGCGGCACGCTATTGCCTGTCGAGAGCGGTCCCATTCCAGTGGCGGCTGTCAACGTGACCGATGCCAGCGTGGTCGCGACAGCGCTTTCACGCCACGATGTGCACCGCTTGGCGACGGATGCCGTCGAGCTGACGCCCTTGGTGACAGGGCACCCAGGGGCCCAGCGGCTGGCCTTTCCGCCCAGCGCGGCCCGCAACCAGATCGTGCGGCAGAGCTTCGATCCGAGTACTCTGCTCGGCAGCTCGGGCCGCGGCGTTCTGGGCTTTGCGGCTGTCCTTCAGAACAGCGCCGACGCGCCGCAAGCCGCGCGACTCGCCAAGGTGAGCGACCTTGGGATCACCGCCAAGCTTTCGCGGCAGGGTTCTCTTGTCTGGGTCAGCCGCCTCTCGACCGCCATGCCGGTGGCAGCCGCCGAAGTCGAGCTGTGGCAGGTCGATGGCAGGCGGCACCGCTACGTTGCCGACAGCGAAGGTGTGGCATGGATCCCAGCTGCCGATTTCGCACCCAACCTGGATTGGGAGTCGGCCGATCGCAAGGCAGTGCTGTTTGCCGCAAGCGGCGGCGAATGGACCTTCGAGAACGTGAGCGCCGTGGTGGATGCGTGGGCGCTGCCCGTTGCCACCGACCCGAGTGGGCAGCTGCGTCACGAGGGCATGCTGTACACCGATCGCGGCGTCTACCGACCGGGCGACAGCGTGCGCGTCAAAGGAATCGTGCGTCGTCAGACCGCTCGCGGCAGCCGTGTGCCCTCGGGTCAACGACTGCAGCTATCGCTCGCGTCGCCCGAACAGGAGGTGCTCGGCAAAGTGGACGTCGTCGTCTCGCGCTTCGGCACTTTCAACGCCGACCTGCGGGTACCGAGCAGCGGAGCGCTGGGCCGCTACAGTCTGGCAGCGAAGATCGATGGCGACGAGTTCTCCCATGGGGTCGCCGTCGAGGAGTACCGCCCTGCCGAGCTCAGCGTCAGCGTCAGCGCCAGTCCCGCGCTGGTGCACGGTGATCCGCTCCGCTTCGAGGCGCGCGGTGAGTATCTGTTCGGCGCCGGCATGGCGGGCGCCGAGCTCCGCTACAGCGTGGTGCGCAGCGCGACGGCCTTCCGCGTGCCCGGCAATGAGAGCTTCGCCACCGACGCCGACGTCTACTACGCCGACCTCGACGCCGTCGGCCTCGCGGGCGGCCGGGTGGGCGAGGGCGCAGCAACCTTGGATGCTCAGGGGCGCTTCGTTTACGCTGAACCGCTGAAGCTCGCGGGCCAGCGCGGCCCGGAGAGCCTCAGCGTCGAGGTGGAGGTCACGGATCCTGCCCGCCAAACGATCGCCGGCTCCACGCCGGTGCTGGTACATCCGGCCGAGTTTTACCTCGGGATCGAGCGGGGCCGCGATCACTTCGTCGCGCCGGGCACACGGCTCCGCCCGCGCGTGCTTGCGCTGCGCCCGGATGGCACGAAAGCTCGGAATGCGCAGGTCGGCCTGGAGCTGATTCAACGCCGCTGGACCTCCGCCCGCGAGGACCGTGGCGGCGTGTACCCGGAGCTCGTTTCCAAGGTCGTCGACAAGGTCGTAGCCAGGTGCGCCTTCGTCACGAACGCCACTGGAGCGAGCTGTGAGCTTCCCGTTCAGACCAGTGGTTACCACGTGCTGCGTGCCAGCAGCCGCGATGCGCGCGGCAACCCGGTGGAAACCGCCGTGAGCTTGTATGCGCTAGGCCAGGGTGAGGCCAGCTTCTTCGGGAGCGACGACGGCAACGTGCAGCTCGTGCTCGACAAACCGAGCTACAAGGTGGGTGAGACGGCGCAAGTTCTGGTCAAGTCTCCGTTTGCCGACGCGCAAGCGCTCATCACCGTCGAGCGCGCGGGCGTCTATCGACGTGAACGGCGCCGGCTCCAGGGCAGCATGCCAACCTTCGAGGTCAAGGTGACCGAAGAGTTCCAGCCGAACGCCTTCGTGTCCGTGCAGCTGCTGAGGCCGCTGCGGCGCGGGGCTGCAAGCATCCCGGGTGGCGCTTCGCGGCTGGGGTATGCCGAGATCCGCGTCGATGCAGCGCCCAAGCGCTTGCAGGTGGAGGTGCTACCGAGCACGCGCCAGGCGCGCCCGCGCGATGAGCTGACCGTGGAGGTCAAGGTCACCGATTTCCAGGGGCAGGCGCGCGACGCCGAGGTGGCGCTGTATGCCGTGGACGAAGGCGTCTTGATGCTCACGGGCTACCAAACGCCGGACCCGCTCCCCGTCTTCACGCAGTCGCGCGCTTTGCAGGTAGCGACGCTCGACACCCGCCGGCAGCTTGCCGCCATCGTTCCGCGCGCGCTGGAGGCGCTGCTGGCCAACAACAAGGGAGCAGAGGGTGGGGGTGGCGGAGACGGGGCAGCGCGGCGTCAATTCGATCAGACCGCGTACTTCAATCCGAGCCTGATCACGACGCAGGGTCGAACGCGTGCCAGCTTCCGACTGCCCGACTCGCTCACCACCTTCCGTATCATGGCGGTGGTCGTCGGCGAGAGCGAGCTTTACGGCTTCGGTAGCAGCAGCGTGACGGTGTCGAAACCGCTGATGGCGCGGCCGGCGCTGCCGCGCCTGCTGCGCGCCGGCGACGCTGCCGAGGCAGGTGTCGTGATCAGTGCCAAGGACTTCGCGCCCGGTGAGGTCACCGTGCGCGCGCGACTCGAGGGTCTGAAGCTAGAGGGTCCTGCGGTGCAGCGCGTCGCCCTCGAACGCAACGCTTCCCGGGAGGTGCGCTTCGCGTTGCGCGCGGAACGTGCGGGCACCGCCAGGTTGCGCTTCGACGTCGAAGGTGGGGGCCAGCGTGACGCGGTCGAGGTCACGCGTCCCGTGCTCGCGCCGACCGCACTGCAGGCGGCGGCAGTCTACGGTCAAACGACCTCGGAGGCCGCCGAGGGCTTGGGTGCGCTCACGGCCGTCCGCCCCGAGGTTGGTGGCCTGGAAGTGAGCGTGGCGTCCAGCGCGCTCGTCGGGCTCGAGGCCGCGCTCGGAGCCCTGGTCGACTACCCCTATGGGTGCACGGAACAGCTCGCCAGCGGTTTGTTGCCGCGCGTTGCTCTTCAACGTCTCACGAAAGACTTCGGCATCGCTGCGGAAGCGCGCGAGCCGCCCGCCATGGGTCGCACCGTGGGTGAGATCGTCGCCCGGCAACGCGGCGACGGCGGGTTTGGCATGTGGCCCGAGACGGAGAGCCACCCTTGGGTCTCCAGCTACGCGCTCTGGGTGCTGCACGCAGCCAAGCAGCGCGGAGCGCATGTTCCCGAGCGCAGCCTCAAGAGTGGAAAAGAGTATCTGCGGCGCATGCTCGATGGTGATCTGAAGGATCCGCTGCTGCTTGCGAGCGCGGCCTTCGCGGTGGACACGCTGGCTGCGCTCGGCGACCCGGATGCCGGACACATGAACCGCCTGTTCGACCGGCGCGCGGAGCTGCCGCTCTTCGCGCGGGGTTTGCTGCTGCATGCCCTGGCGCAGAGCAAGAGCCCCGAGCGGCAGACCAGGACGCTCACGCGCGAGCTCGAAAGTCACGTGCGCTTGAACGGCAACGCTGCCGTCGTCATGGACAACCTCGGTGACGCTTACGAGGTGTTGATGGACTCGCCCGTGCGCACGCACGCCATCGTGTTGCGGGCGTTGTTGGCGACGGCCTCCTCGCCCGAGCTGCTGCCACCGCTTGCGCGCGGTCTACTGGCGGCGCGTCAGGCTGGCAGCTTTCGCACGACGCAGGAAGGAGCATTCGCTTTGCTCGCGCTCGATGCCTACCGCGCGCGCGTCGAGCAGGCGGAGCCGGACTTCCGTGCCAAGGTTTCGCTGGGAGACCGCGTGGTGCTCGATCAGCGGTTCGAAGGGCGATCGCTTGCCAGCAAGACCGCGCGGCTCGACATGCAAGCGCTGCTGGGCGGCAGGACCGATGCGCTGCGCTTCGAGCGCGACGGCAGCGGCACGCTGTTTTATCAGGCGCGCTTGCGTTACGCGCCGCTCGAGCTGCCACAGAAGGCGTTAGACGCCGGATTTTACCTGGAAAGGTCCATGCGCACCGTGCAGCCGAGTGAGCTCTCCGAGCCGCTGCGACGGAGCAGCGCGCCCTCGCAGCGCGCGTTCAAAGGCTCGGACCTCGTGCTCGTGGAGCTCTTGGTGGTCACTCCCGATACACGCGAGTACGTCGTGGTCGACGACGCGCTGCCGGCCGGCTTCGAGGCAGTCAATTCGGAGCTTGCCACCACCTCGCGCAGGTTGGATGTGGGTGGAGCCGGGGCTGATTCTCCTTGTCCTTCCGACGGGGGTTGCGCTGGCACGGCGGACGCGCGCGGCGACGCTGGCGTGCGCTGGAGTCCCTACCGACGTGAGCTGCGCGATGACCGCGTGCTGTTCTTCGTCGATCATATGGCGCCCGGCATGTACCGCTTTCGGTACCTGGCGCGCGCGACCACGCTGGGTCGTTTCGTGCTGCCGCCGACGCGCGCCGAGGCAATGTACGCGCCCGAGGTCCATGGCCGCACGGCGGCACAACACATCCAGGTGCAATGATCCGGCGCACCCGCGCCCTGCTGGTCTCCGCCATCGGCAGCGCGGCCGGCGTGCTGACGAAGCGCCGGGCGCGACGTCTGCGCTGGGGCGTGGCTCTGCCGCTGTGCCTGTTCCTGCTGCCGTGCGTCGCGCTGGTGGTACGAGCTGCCTTCGAGCCGTTGCCAGCGCCGCTACGTGACGGTGACGCTCCCTCGAGCCTGCGTGTGCTCGACCGCCACGGGCGTCTGCTGCGCGAGCTGCGCACCCGCGATGGACGGCTCAGTAGCGCGGTCACGCTCGCGGAGCTCTCGCCCTGGGTCGAGCCTGCGCTGCTGGCCGCGGAGGACGCGCGTTTCTACTGGCACCCGGGCGTCGATCCGCTGGCAGTGGCGCGCGCCGCCTGGCAGGGAGCTAGCGCCTTCCGTGTGGTGTCCGGTGCCAGCACACTCACCCAGCAGCTCGCGCGCAACGTGTCGCCGCGGCCGCGGACCTTTGCGGGCAAATTTCGCGAGATGGCGCTCGCTCTGCGCAT
>DASQDA010000864.1:0-4500 GCA_035634435.1 Polyangiaceae bacterium | reverse complement strand
CGAGGTTGCGGGGAACCATGTGGAGCTCCGCTGTGGGGCGTACCACGTGGTGCTCGCGCACTTGCAGCGTGGCAGCGTCGCGGGGGAGGTCGGAGCTCGGGTCAATGTCGGGGCCCGGCTCGGCGTCGTTGGCAACTCCGGCAACACGAGTGAGCCGCACCTGCACATCCACGCGGTGTCCGCGCGCGCTGCGGATCGAGAGCAGTGGCTGTGGAAGGGCAGCGGCGTACCGCTCACGTTCGGGGGGCGATTTCTGGTACGGGGGGATACGGCCGAGTGGTAGCGTGAGCTTGCGGCCTGGCGCCGCTTCACTCCCAGCTGGCGCGCTCGATGGTGGTTGGTTGTGAGCCAGGGGAGCCGCTGCCGCCTCCCGGCTCCGATCCAGGGGGCGTCGCGGCAGGGGCCGGCGAGATGCCGTTGATCTGCAAAAAGCCGCTGGTGACTCCCGCGACGATTTCCGAGTTGAGCCAGAACGACAGCGAATCGAAGCGACTCACGTCGCCCAGGCCGCTCAGGCCGCTGGCCTCGCTGTTGTCGGGTGCCACGACCAACCCGGTCGGGGTTGCCAGATAGACGATTTCACCTTTCTCGTCGCTGCGCACGTGGAGCTCGGAGTCGTAGGCGCCGTCGAGTCGGCCGTCGCTGGTCGTGGCGCGCAGGCGGACGGGATACGTGACCTCGAACGGCGTGGATACTCCTGCCATCGCGCTGCGGACACAGCCGTCGCCGCGACCGGTGACGGCCAGGGTGAGCGCCGCCTGCGAACCGTCGCGCCAACGGAGATCGAGCGGGCTCTCGCTGTTGTACGCGGCCACCGCTGCTGCCCCCGTGACGCCGAGAACAGGCGCGTCGATGCTGACTGGGAAACCATCCGGGCCCCGGTTTCCGGCACAGGCCGGACTGTCGGGCCAGCTGGCGTAGGTGATCCATCGCGCGCTGACGGCGTTGCTCGCCGGCTGGTGCACCTCCAGAACGCTGCTGATGCTCCCGCTCACACCGAAGGGCGTCAGGGTTGCGGCGATCCCGAATTGCTTCACCTTGCCGTTGGGCGGCACGCTGGTGACTTCGAAGCTGCCGGTGAGCGCTGTGGGCTCGAGCGGTTGCGAAAAGGTGGCTACGTGCGCCGAAGCGGCTTCGAGCTTCGTTTCGAAGGTCTCGTCGAGGCCGCCGTCGGCGGTGCGCAACGCCACTTGCACCGCAATGCGCACTCGATCGGCGCACACGCCGTTGCTGCCGATGTTTTCGCCGCCCGAGCCACTCTTTGGGCGGGACGCGACGTACTCGGCAGCGCCGCCTTCATAGCGGACCTCGAGATCGAGTGTTCCTCGGCCGCTCGCGGGCACGAAAGTCACCTGGTCGGAGCTCGACCACGCCATCGGGGTTTGCACCTCCCCAGCGGCGAACGTCAGCACGTCCGCCGCGCTGAATCCAAGCGAAGTCACCTCATCGAGCGTTGCCAAGGCAACCACGGTCTCATCGCACTGCCCCGAGGCTTCATTGCCGCCCTGGTCGCCCGGTAGGTCCGTGTTACCCGAGAGGTCCCCGGTTTGCCCGCCGGCACAGCCCGCGAGGATCGAAGCCGTCATCCACAGCGCGCAGGTCTTTCTGGTCATCGACACACCCTTCGTTCTCCGTCCCCTCCACTCTGCCAGCAGCGGGCGAGCGTTACCAGTAGCGTTTCGCACATTTCGTGTACCAACGCGCGCTAATATGTGCGATTTGCTAGACGTGAGATACGAGCAAATGGCGGCCGAGCTCTTGCGCCAGTTGCGCGGAAACCGCTCGCAAGTGGCCTTCTGCCGGCGTCTAGGCTACCGCAGCAACGTCGTGCATCAGTGGGAGCGCGGGCTCAGCTGGCCCACGGCGGCCACTGCGCTGCGAGGGGCGCAGCGCGTGGGGGTCAACGTGCGCCGCGCGTTCCGCGAGTTTTACCGCGTGGGGCCCCGCTGGCTCGACGAGCTCGAACCAACGAGCCCCGCCGGCGTGGCGGCCTTTCTGCGCGACCTCAAGGGGAACACCACGACCGCCAATCTCGCTCGCTACAGCGGCAAGAGTCGCTTTGCGATCGCGCGCTGGCTCAACGGAAGCGCCGAGCCAAAGCTGCCCGAGTTCTTGCTGATGGTGGAGTGTTGCTCATTACGACTGCTGGACTTCCTCGAGCAGCTGGTCGATCCGGCGAAACTGCCGAGCGTGAGCCAGCCGTGGCAACAACTGCAGGTGGCTCGCAGGCTGGCTTACGACGAGCCGTGGTCGCAAGCGGTGCTGCGTGCACTCGAGCTCGAGAGCTACCGAAGCGGCGCCGCGCACGAGCCGGGGTGCATCGCCACGCGCATTGGCATCACCCGCGACGAAGAGGAGCGCTGCCTCGCGTTGCTGGCCGACGCTGGTCAGGTTTCTTTCCAAGAGGGGCACTATCGACCCAGCACGGTGATGACGCTCGACACGCGACGCGACCCCGAGGCTGCACGTCGCTTGCGCGCCTGGTGGGTGCGAGTGGCAGCGCGGCGCATCGAGACGGGTGCGCGTGGAGTGACGTACAACGTGATCGGCGTCTCCGCAGTCGATCTGGAACGGTTGCGCGAGCTGCAGAAGGCCTATCTCAACGAGCTCAGGACCATCGTCGCCCAGTCCGAGCCGGTGGAGCACGTGGTACTGGCGGTCGATGCGCTGCTCGATCTGGCGGACGTGCCCTCCAGAGCAACGCCATAACGCTGGCGGGCATGCTAAGTTCGCGCGGTCATGCCCGCGCACGATTGGGACCAGCATTATGCCAGCGGTGAGCTGCCATGGGACACGGGCGACCCGGACCCGCATCTGGTGGAGCTCGTGGAGCAGAGGGTGATCACACCCGGCCGAACCCTCGACGTCGGGTGCGGCACCGGAACCAACGCGATCTGGCTTTCATCACGTGGTTTCGAGGTCTATGGCATCGATGTGGCGCCGCTCGCCATCGAGAAAGCGGAGGTCAAACGGCGCGCCGCCGGAACGAGCGTGCGGTTTTCGGTGCTCGACTTCCTGCGAGAGGACCTTACTTTCGGGGCCTTCGACTTCGTGTTCGACCGCGGAGTGTTCCACGTGTTCGACGACGTGGACGAGCGAGCGCGCTTCGCAGAGCGTGTGGCCCGGGTGCTTTCGCCAAACGGCCACTGGTTGAGCCTCGTGGGGAGCACTGAGGGGCCGCGGCGCGAGCACGGACCGCCGCGTCGCTCGGCACGCGACGTGGTCGCCGCGGTCGAGCCCGTGCTCGAGCTCGTGCAGTTGCGTTCGAGCACGTTCGACGCGGACCTGCCGTCGCGCGCGATGGCGTGGGTGATGCTCGCCCGCGCGCGCGCGGTCCCGGCCCAACCACCCACAGGCAACCCGGTTCCGCTCTAGCAGGGGCTATTCTCCCGACGCTACCCGTTTGGGTCAGAGCGGCGTCCAGTGGCGAAGTATCAACGCTGAATCGTCATGCCGTGCCGAGCGATGATGGCCGTGGTGCTGGTGTCGGCGTCGTAGACCGAGAACCAACCTGGGGGCTCGTGCGGCGGATCGCCGCCCCACTTGCTCGGCGGCCGCGCTTCGCCGCCCCAGGCCCAAAAGTTGTGGCCTGCGAGCGCATTGCCGCTCGTCGCGAGCGAGGCTTCGATCACGCCATACAACGCTTGATAGTACTTGTTGCGATTGGTCACGGTCGCCGCGGGGTCGTACTTGCCACCCGCAGTCCAGCCGTCGCGCGCCAGCCCGAACTCTTCGAGCACGAGCGGCTTGCCAAGTTGCTTCGCCGCGGTGTCGTGGTCACGCAGGTAATCCGTCGCAAAGGCGACGGCGGCGTCGATCTCCGCGGCGCTCGAGTCGGCTGGATCGTACATGCCCCATGGCTCGACCCAGATGTGAGCCGTGGTGTAGTCGATGTACTGGCTGTTGTGCGTCGCGGTGAAGTCGCCGCCCCAGGTGCCTTCACTGCCCACGCTCACCATGTGATTGGCATCGAGCGACTTGATGTAGCGAGCCGTGTCGTTGATCCAGTTGGCGGGGTACTCGCGCGGCTCGTTCGCCAGCTGCCACGAAAAGATCGTGGGGTCCTCGTTGTACTTGCGGCCGTTGATGCTGTTCACGCGGCTGACGACGGTCTGAATGTGCGCGCGGAACGCGGTCTGACAGCTGGTGCAAGCATAGAAGCGATTCACGTACTGGATATACGTGTTGTAGACACCGCCCGGATCGAGCCGATACGGGATCTTCGAGCCTTCGCCCCAGCTCACGTACTGAGCCATTCCCCCGGTCCACTCCCAGTAATTGTTGAGCACCATCACCGCGCGGATACCGCGCTTCGATAGCTCGTCGAGCAGCCGATCGAGGCCCTTGAACACGTCTTGGTTGTAAACGCCAGGTGCGGGCATCAGCGAGGGAATGGTCCGATACGGTTCCGTGTCCGGGCCTTCGGAGGCGGCGATCACGCGAACGTTGGTGACACCGAGCGTCTGCAAGCGGTCGAGCTCGCGACGCAAGCGCGCGTTG
>DASQDA010000863.1:0-1648 GCA_035634435.1 Polyangiaceae bacterium | reverse complement strand
CCGGGCTACTCCGTCGTGGTGGTCTCGTTCCCGGCCCGCTGAGCGTCGGCCTCGCGCGCGTCAGGCCTGCCCGAGAAGGCGCCTGATGCGGGTGTGGGCGCTCCGCTCGGCTGCCAGCATGGAAGGGAAAACGCGCTCGGCGATATGGGCCGGAATGCCGTGCGGCGCGCTCGCGTGGACCCTCGCGTAACGCTCGAGGGTCGCGGGCAGGTCAAGGCTCAAGCCGCTCTTGCGGTACAGCTCGACCGCTCGCGCGCGGCGGCCTCGAGCCGCGCACAGCGCGAGCGCAAGCCGCGCCTCGCCAATCTCGCCGATGCATTCGAAGGGGGTGTGCTCGCCGAGCCCGATCATCTGGCGAAAGTGCGGCTCGTTCTCGGGCAGGTCGAGCACATCCTGCTGAAACACGCGTTCGTAAGCGCCGTCCTCCAGGTGCGCCGCGTAACCCAGCGCGACGTACGCGCACTTGGCGCAGCGGTGACACCAGGGCTTTGCGATGTTGCACGAGTGCGTCGCGAGCAATGCCGGGCCCGAGCCGCGCAACAGCTCGAAGATCAGCACGTCCGAGAGCGGTTGCAGAATCGAAAACCAGTGGAACCCAGGGACCAGCTCGCTCGCGATATAGGCCGAAAGCGCTTGCTCGGCTTCCCACGATTTGCCCCATTGATGATTCACGTCCTCGCCCGTCCGCTCCCAGACGAGGTTGCCACGGTTGGCGCTGTGCTCGTGCGCCAGGACCAGGTGGCGGTAGCCGCGCGCCAGCACCAGCGGCAGGGCGCCGAAGATGGAGCTGGGCGTCTCCGCCGCGAGCAGGGAGCGTCCACCCGCTCCTTCGATGAGCGCCGGTAGTGGCGCGGCGAACGCATCGTCTGCGACCCACTGCTTGTGTCGTCGTACAGGCGTCAAATGATCGAGCAGAGCTTCGATGAGCGCGTGCTGCGGCGCGGGCGCGCCGTAGACGGCGTGGGCATAGGTGAGGCTTGCGTAGGGGAGGCCGGCTTGCGCGAGCAACTGCGCGGCAACGAGGCTGTCTTTACCTCCTCCGAAGCAGAGCAAGGCCTCGGGCGTGCTGGCGAGAGCGGCGCGTGGCAGCTCGCGCGCTCTGCCACGCGCTGCAGCCGACTCCGCCTCGTGAGCCGCAGCCGGAGAGTCGACGAGCGCTGGGCCGGCCCAATGCGGCAGGTCATGCTCATAGCGCCACTGCGCCCACACCTTGTGGAGCACCGTCGACCAGAGCTCCTGGAAGCGAGGGGTCACGAAGCGCGCATAGGGACCGAAGGAGAGGTGGGTAGGCGCGAGGCTGCAGAGCTTGTTGATTTCGAAGGCAGCGATGTGGAAAACGAGGCGATCGAGCGCCTCGCGCCCAATCTGCCGAGCCAGCACGTCGAGGTCGACGTCGCCGTACCACAGGGCGGTGGAGAGGGGATGACCGCCGATATCGGCGAGCATCCACAGCTGGCGTCCTCGCCAACGGATTGACTCGAGCCTGAGCCACAGCTCCCTTGCCATCGTTGCGCAGCGTACCCGCAAGCCACGCCGGCCGCTACACCGCACGGGACCTCGAGGCGCGCCAGCGACGCCACTATTGCGTCAGCACCTTGTGCACGAGTTGAATGCAGACCGAGCCCTCGCCGACGGCGGAGGCCACGCG
>DASQDA010000862.1:0-2427 GCA_035634435.1 Polyangiaceae bacterium | reverse complement strand
GCTTCGTGCGCCTGCACAGCGGTGAGCCCGAGCAACTGAAGATCAACTACGAGGCGAGTGTCGAGGCGGAGGTCTCGATCATCGATGCGAGCGAGCTTGCGGCCGTGACGGTCCAGAGCCTCGACAACGCAACGCTGCCCTACCTTTTCCCGAGTCGTTACTGTCAATCGGACATGCTCGGGCGTCTCGCGTGGAACAAGTTCGGCAAGATCGACAATGCGTATGAACGCGTGGTTGCCGTTACCGATTGGATCTACGGGAACGTCGAGTACGTCAGCGGCAGCACCAACGCCAACACGTCGGCCTACGACACGGTGACGCAACGCGCGGGTGTGTGCCGCGACTTCGCTCACCTGGGCGTGTCGCTGTGCCGCGCGTTGAATATCCCAGCGCGCTACTTCACCGGCTACGCTTACCAGCTCGACCCACCGGACTTTCACGCCTGCTTCGAGGCTTTCATCGGCGGGCGCTGGACAGTGTTCGACGCGACGCGGCTGGCCCCGCTCAACGGCCTCGTCCGCATTGCCACCGGGCGCGACGCCGCCGATACCTCGCTCGCCACGATCTTTGGCCCTGTGAAGCTGAAGGGGATGCAGGTGGGCTGTGCGTTCGTCGGTGAAGGCTTCAAGCCGCTGACCCGCGCGGAGCTGGGTCACAAGGGTGTGACGCTGGAGAAGGTGGTGTGATCGAGCCCCGGATTGCAGGCAGTCGCCGGCGCGACCCTCAGCCGGCCGCTGGTAGGCCGGGCGAGTGACAGAGCAGATCGACGATGAACGGCACGTCGGTGGCGCCGGCCAGCTCAGCAAGCGCGTGCACGATGTAGCGACGGCTGGCATCGGGTGGGATACCGATCATTGCCCAGACCGCAGTCGGCCCGTGCTTCCAGTCGATGCCCTGCCGAATGCGTAGACTCCCGCTGCGAGGGTACAGGGTGATGTTCATGTTGGGGCGCAACACGTCGAGCACGTGGAGAGCAAACGCCATCCGGTTGAACTTCTCCGGATCCCGCCATTCGAAGCGGCGCTCCTCGTCGACGAGCTGATACCGGTACTCCTGGCTCACCTCCACAGTTTGACCCGAGGGGCGCTCACGAGCGAGCCGGCCTACCCGAAGCGCAGCTTCCCCTTGCGGCTAGCGGCGCAAACGGCTCTCTTTGCTAAAGGTAACCGAGAGCGCAATGGATGAAGACTGGCTGATAGCAGTGTCGCCGCGGCATTCGGTGCGCTTGGCGCAGGAATACCGAGCGCTGATCGAGCGGCCGCCGCGCCGCGATTACGTCGTGCGTACCATCGCCAAGCGCGAGGCCAACGGCAACCCGCTGATGCTGGCGGAGATGGTGATCGCCGGCCAGGAGACGCGCGAGCAGCATGCGCTGGCGGCGACCTATCCTCTCCACTTCCGCAAGACGTACTTCCCAGGTCGACTACACGGGGATCCCAAAGACGAGTACGAGAGGCAGCTGGAGGCGAGCTCCGTGGTCGGGCTGCCGGCGCCGATTGGCTACGCCGCTGACGTGTTTCGCAGCTGCTTGTTGCCGGGGAAGCCATACAATCGCCTCTCGCCGTTTGGAACGGAACCGGAAGACAGCAATCTGCGCCCTGCGCGCGAGCTGCACCTCGCCGCTGCGGCCGGCCTCTGGCGCTTGATCGAAGAGGCGCTACGTCAGCTGCTGGCGCTGCAGGCAGCAGGGCTTGCTCACGGCGACGCCGAAACGCACAACCTGATCGTCTGCCCGTCCCCGCTGGAGCTCCTGCTGATCGATTTCGAGAGCGCGATCCGGCGTGACGCTGTGGAGCTCCGGGTCTGGGAAAAGCGCTGCGCCGCCGATTTAGCTCCGCTGCTGCGCGAAGCCGTGTTCCTGCAGTGCAGCCTGGGGCCCCAGACTGGGCAGCTAGCGGAGCTTTCCTTCACGCGTATGGACGGTCTGTTCCGCTCGCCGGAACGCTTTCGACGCGAGATCGATCGCCAGGCCGACATCAGCTAAGTGAGGCGAGAGCGAGGCCCGTGGGGGCGACCGAGTCGCAAACGGGGCACTCGCTCTCGCTACCAGTCAGCTCACTTGATGAACAACATCTCCTGGTAAGTCGGCAGCGGCCAGAGGTCGTCCGCCACTACACCTTCGAGCGCGTCCGCAGCCGCACGCACCTTGGCCATCGCGGGCAGCACGTCATCGCGGAAGTGCTTGGCCTCCGCGAGCGAGCTCTCCGCGCCCTCGTGACCCATGGTGTGCTCCAGGGTCGCGATGCCCTTCTCGAGCTCAGCGGTGAGGTCGCTCACCTGCTGCAAGAGCGTCGTGCTCGGCGAGAGGCTGAGTGACTTCAGAGCCGAGGCGGTGTCGGCGAGCTCGCGCTGGTAGCGCAGCGCCGCCGGCTAGATCATCGTCTTGGCGATCTTGATGGACAGATTGCCCTCCACGTTGACGGTCTT
>DASQDA010000861.1:0-6104 GCA_035634435.1 Polyangiaceae bacterium | reverse complement strand
CACCGGCCGCCCCGGCCACGCTCGGCGCAGTGGAAGCCGCTGCTGCGGCAGGCGCGACGGGCTCCGCTGGCGGCGTGCTGGGCGCTTCGAGCGGCGGTAACGGATCCGCCACCGGAGGCGTGGGCACGGCCTGCACGGGAGCCTCGGCAGCGACGGGATCCGCAGGTGGCTCCGCGTCGGACCGCGTCAGGAAGAAGATCAGTCCCGCTGCCGCGGCCACGGCACCCAGCACCATCATCAATCGGCCTCCACCGCCGTCAGCAGCGGCTCCAGCCGCTTCCGACAACGCAGCCGAGCGGCTCTGAGGCGCCTGCGAACCGCCCGGGCGCGTGGACGCGCGACCCGGCTGAGTCTCTGCAGACCTGGAGCTTCCCCCGGACGCCTTGGCAGCGGCGGCTGACGCCTCCGCGGCGGCAGCGCTCCGGCGGCGGCGCGAATTGACCACGGTGTCTTCGGTGGCGGAGTTGGCCTCAACGGGCGGGATGACCGAAGGCAGCGCGCGGAGCATCGTCTTCTCCTCCTGAATGTCCGCTTCAGCGGCGGCGTCCGCGCGCTCACTGGATTCAGCGCGCGCTGCAGCCTGCTGGCGGGTCTCCGCTACCTGAGGGGTCGCAACGCTCGCCTTGCCCGCTGCGGGCCTGGGCGCGGGCGTGCGTGCTCCCACGAGCGTCTGCGCATTACCCACATCTTCAAGTGAGCCGCCCGCTTCGCGCAGCGCTTCCTGCAGCAGCTCGGCCGCTTGCCGCATCACCGTGCGGTCTTCGGCAGCGGGCATGTCGAGCTCCGCCGCCGTGTGCGGAAAGAACGCATCGGCAGGATCCGCCTTCGCGGAGCTGGCCGGCTGCATCGAGCCCAACCCTAGCATGGTCGCTTTGCGCTGCTCTCGTCCGACCGTGACGGGACCCGGCGTGGCTTCTCCCGCGCCCGGGCTAGCAGCAGGTCGCGTCGGGACGCCGGTGTCGCCGCCAAGATCATAAGCGCTGGAGGCGTCGCCGCGAGCTTCGATCAGCTGGTCGATGACCTTGCGCGACTCGTCATCGATCTTGATGAACTTCACGCCCATGCCCGCGGGTCGGGCTTCGCCGGCTTCCGAGGCTTCACGCTTCCACACCACGCGTCCGACGCCCTGAATCCGGCGCTGTTCGGCCGCGATCTTGACCTCGAACTTCAGCAGTGGTCCCGGCGGAAATGGCGACGGCGTCTTGATGAACATCCCCCCGCGACTGACGTCGTAGGAGTGGTGTTCGATGAACTCGTCGAGAGTGGCGCTCTTGTAGCGCACCGTCATGCTGAGCACCTTGGCGCGCGGATCTTTTCTCGTGTCCTGTGTCATGGAAACCTGCGTGGGTCACGGGGCCGGAGCAGAGGCTGGCGCGCGAGCCCTTTTCGGGGGAACGCTATCGTAGCGGACCGCTTCTCACATACCCAAGTAGTCATTGGATTCCTGAAGCTGGTCAGGGTTCCGCTCGCGTGAAAACGACCATGCCGCCCCGCGAATGAAGGGGCAGCCGCGGAATCATGCGCGATTTGCGCCTTTTGCGGCGTGCCAGCCTGAGGGCCAAGGGATCAGCCCTCGCCCACGAAAGCCATCGTGGCGACAAGTGGAGCCGTTTGTCGCACCCGTTCCCAGCCGGCGTGCCGCGGTCTGCCCCTGCAGCGGCCGGGCGCGGTGCAGCGTCAAGGCGGCGCTTCGCCGCGCAAGGTGCGGTCGTGAAAGAGCAGCATCTCGAGCGCGCCCGGACCTTGATTGAACGCGTAGTCGTGCGGCCCTTGCGCGACGCTGAAGTGGATGGCCACACCGGCTGCGCGCACGGCCGCGGCGATGGCGCTGTCCGCCGCTAGGAAATAGTCGTGCTCGCTCGTGAGCAGTCGCAGGCTGAGCGCGGGATTCCGTTGCTTGGCCTGGCGGGCGCGCTCCGCCAGGCCAGGCGCGTCCTTGACGTCGAACGCCGCCTGCAGCCCTGCAACCGCCCCGAAGGCCTCGGGCCGCAACAACCCGACGCTCCAAGCGGCGCGCCCGCCGAGACTCACCCCGTCGATTCCCGTGGCTCGCGCGGTTCCGAGTGCCGGCGTCTCGCGGTAGACCCGCGGCAACAGCTCATCCACGAGGAAGCGCGCGAGCGGCTCCGCCTTCGAAAGCGGATCGTCACCCGCGAGCTTGTCGGGAGTATAGGGACACACGATGACGAGCCCGCGATACGGGCGCTCTGCGAGTGCGGCGTTGAGCTGCTGGAGGCGCTGCGGCGTGACGAAGGTTTTGAAGTCTTCACTGGCAAGCGGCGGCTCCGCCAGATCGCGAAGCCGCGCGCTGAGCTCGTAGTCGTCCACCCAGCCGCGGGCGCCACGCGCGGGGCCCTTGAGCGCTTCGCCACGACCGTGCAGCGCGATCAGCACCGGCAAGCGAGCGCCGTTTGCCCGCTCCGGCACCAACACGACGACGCTCATGGGCCCGACCGGCGTCGCAGCGAATGTCCACGTTCGTTCTTCGGACGGCAGCCGTTCACCCGTCGCGAGCGCAGCGCTGGGCGCCGCTGCAGCTGAAAGACCTCGCGAGCTCGGCGGCGCAGCGCCCCGGCCCGCGCCCTCGGCGTTCACCGTCGCCGGCAGCGCGTGCGTGCGTATCGCCCCCGTGGAGGACTCCGTGCGCGAGCAGGCGACGGCGCTGCAGGCGACGAGCGCGCCAAGCAGCGTCGCAAGCCTCATCGATAGTTGTCCTTGGCGCGCCGTACGGCGCCGAGCACCGCCGCGGGATCGCGTCCGCCATTCAGGTCGGCGCTGACGCGCGCCAGAATCTCCGGACTCTCGCAGCGCAAGAAGGGGTTCGTCGCCCGCTCCTCGCCAATGGTGGAGGGCACCGTTGGCTCACCTCGAGCGCGGAGCCCCATTACCCGTTGCGCTTTCACGCGCACGGCTTCGTTGCCGGGCTCCATGTAGGCTGCGAACTGCAAATTCTTCTCGGTGTATTCGTGTCCACAATAGACGCGCGTGGCGTCCGGCAGCTGAGCAAGCTTCGCGTTCAACGACTCGTACATCTGCGCCGGAGTGCCCTCGAAGATACGGCCGCAACCGGCGACGAACAGGGTGTCGCCCGTGAAGACGTCGGCCTCCGTCTTGTAAGCCACGGCGCCGAGCGTGTGCCCGGGGATGTGCAGCGCCTGAAACTCGAACCCTGCGAGCCCAAAGGCGCCCCCGTCGCTGAGCGGGTCGGTCAACGCAGGAATACGCCCCGCATCGCTCGCGTAGCCGAACACCCGCGTGCCCGGGTACTCGGCGACGAGCTCCTCGTTGCCACCCACGTGGTCCACGTGATGGTGCGTCGAGAGGATGCCCACCAAGCTCAGCCCCTCGCGCCGCAGCACTTCCCGCACGGGCGCCGCCTCGCTCGCGTCCACCACGACCGC
Source organism: Polyangiaceae bacterium (assembly GCA_035634435.1). Lineage (GTDB taxonomy): Bacteria > Myxococcota_A > Polyangia > Polyangiales > Polyangiaceae > PMG-095. The sequence goes on along the minus strand of DASQDA010000861.1, from coordinate 2,703 downwards.
GTTGCGACTCCCCGCCGTGCGCAACACGTAGGCGTAGTTGTCCGACAGGCACGGGACGATCAGGACCTCCATCATGCGGCCAGGCTAGCACTCCCCCACCCCTGACTAGCCAGCGGCTCAATCCCGGCCGGTACGGCTCCGCGCCTTGGCCTCGCTATCGAGATCGGGAAAAACCCTCACTCGGCCGCGCTCACAGACAAGGCTCGACGCTCTTGAAACGGCGGCGCAGGCGCGGCTGCTCGGGCGTGGTCGGACCGAAAGGTTGCGCAGAGCGGACGCGGGACGCGCCCTGACGCCGGGCTGCCTAGAGCACGGCACTGACGAGCAGCGCGCTCGTGCGAGGGTGGCGCCCCCCCCATCCATGGCAGAGAAAGCGCCAGCGAAGCACTTGCCGGCAGCTTTTATGATTAGGTCACCGTGGAATTTGCGTGGAACGGCCGCGTAACTCGGGCGAGCTTGCGCTGGAATCTGCTAGCTTTAGCGTTTCGAACCCTTAGCGGATATCAAGACATGACTTTAAAGAGCCTTGCGAAGTTGGCGGTCGCTTCAACCTGGGTGGCAGCCTTGGCCTGCAGTGCGGGCGGCAACGAGGCGGACCCGCGGCGGCCGAGTAATGGCGCCACTGGCGGTAGTGCGTCGAGCAACGGAGGCAACACGGGGCAGAACCCCCCGGGCAGCGGAGGCGGGATCAGCGTGACTCCGCCGGCCGTGGTGGACCCGAACGACAAGCGCGACGTGCCGGTGCGCGAGAAGACCTGTGACGCGACGGGTAAGTGCACCTGCCTGCGACTGGCTATGCTCGGCACTCTGGAAACGGCTGCTGAGGCCAAAGACACACAGCCCTTCATCAATTGGCTCAACAGCAGCAGCAACGACACGGCGACCGTGAAGATGATCGCGCAGAAGCCGACGATGAACGCCGACTTTCTCAAAGACTACGACATCTTGCTGCTCGCCAACGTGAACACGTGGACCTTCGACGCCAGCGAGAAGGCCGCAGTCCAGAAGTGGTCCCGCGAGCTTGGCGGCGGCATCATCGCGCTCACGGGTTTCGTCAGCACGAATGCCGAGGTCACCGCTTCCAACCAGCTCATCGAGTTCTCCGGCGTCAGCTACAACACGACGGTCACGGCGCAGGGCGGCGAGCCCATGCCCGTGTATTACAAGGGCGGCAACGTCAACCTGAAGAGGTGCTTGGCCTGGGGCGCCGACGAGGCGTTCATCACGGCGCCGATCAAGTTCACGCCGCAAACGGGTACGCTCGAGAAGCTCACGCTCGGCCTCGACTACATCGGCGCATTCATCGGCTGGGGCGTCACCGCACCGGCTGGCGCAACGGTGGTCGCCAAAGATCCGGTGTCAGGCGCGAACATGGTGGTGGCACACGAGGTCGATGCCAAGGGTCGTGTGTTGGCGCTCGGTGACGAGTGGGCCGTCTTCTCCAACCAGTGGGTGCCGCAGGGCACGGCACACAACGCCACGATGGACCCCACCAACATCTGCTGGCAGCCGGCTGTGGGCACCACGCCTGGCTTTCTGCATTCCGTGCAGACGCTCTACCAGACCAAACAGTTCTGGTACGACGCCATCAACTGGGTGGCGCCACCCAACCAGTGCAACTTCATCATCGACGATCCCGACGTCGTCACCGTCGTCCGCTGAGCGCTCCCGAGCGTTCCGGCCCGAAGGCTCACGGCCGGAACGCGCGGTTGGCACCCCCACGCTTGCCCTGCTCGTCGGGTCGTGCCAGAAACGCGCGACATCGAGCGCCCGTAGCTCAGCTGGATAGAGCGACGGCCTCCGGAGCCGTAGGTCGAAGGTTCGAATCCTTCCGGGCGCGCTGGGAAACAGGGTCTTCGTCGGATGGTTTCAGCATCGACGATGCAGAAACGGTCGGGCCTACCAAGACGCGCGGAAGCGCCTCGACCGGGATGCTGCGCGCGTGCTGCGTGTTCCGCAGGTAGCGCTCGTGGGCTGCCATCGTGGAATGGCCGGCCAGGGCCTGTGCCTGCTGAGCGTTCACCCCGGCGTCCGCCAGGGCTTGGTTGAAGGCGCGGCGCCAGCTGTGGAAGTCGACCGGCAGAGTGGACTCCGTCTCGGTGAACAGCACCCGCTCGCGGTCCGTCATCTCTCGGACCTCGCGCCACACCTGCGTCGTGAGCTTGCGGCCGTTGCTGCGCTTGCTCTCCCGCTCGCAGAGCGCCTCGATGCCGAAGGCGCGGCGTAGGTCCTGACGGAAGGCCTCGGCATGCCCCGAGCGCTTCCTGGCGCCCGTTCCAGCATCGTCGCCCCGGCCCTTCGGGAACACGAGCCCAGCTGTCGGACGTCCAGCTCGCTCCCACCAGTCGCGTAGGATGGGCCGTAGCGGGTCGGGAACGATGAGGCGCTGAGGCTTGCCTCCCTTGGCCAGCCGACGGCCCTTGCGACGGGGAGCTGTACCCCATTCGAAAGCGCCGCCGGTGACGTCGAAGCCTTCCCACTTCACCGCGTGAAGATCGGATGTGCGCAAACCGCCGAACATGCGAGCCATGCAGGCCATCACCTGGCGTTCGAGCACGCTCATGGCGTGGTGCTCATCCGGATGTTGCCACCCCACGTAAACGACGAGCTCCTCGTCTGTCAGCACCGCACGTTCGAGCTTCGAGCGCTCCGAGGCCTCCGGTAGCGCCTCCGGAACGATCACGCGACCACACACGTTCTCTG
>DASQDA010000860.1:0-4088 GCA_035634435.1 Polyangiaceae bacterium | reverse complement strand
GTCCGGCGCCGGCGCTGCCGCCCTGCGCGAGAGACCCGCCCTGCGCCAGAGACCCGCCCTGCGAGAAATTGCCACCGGAGCTCGTACCCCCGCCCTGGGGCGTGCCGGAAGTGTTACCCCCTTGGTTGCCGCCAGGCGTGTCGTCACTTCCGCAACTCGCCAAGCTACTCAGCCCAGAACAGACGATAAACGGCCAAACACGACGTAGCGACATTGGATTATCCCGCAGCGGGTAAGAGGTGCTGGTGAAAGGTGGTCCGTATTGACTAGTGACGCGAGAGCGGGCTCACCAGGCACCCGGGCGCATCAGGCGGGGATGGTCGCGCCGAGCGCAGAAAGGCTCAGCGCTGCCTTAGCGGACGCCCGGCCGAAGCAGGCGCACTGGTGGTGAATATCTACGCAGGCTGGCGAGGGGATCGGGCGCTCTGAGCCGCCGTCCTTCGTTGAAGGCTCAAGCACGCGAGCACGACGTCCCACTGCGTTTCCAACCGAGCGCTGGTCTAGTTGGTCAGGCTCGTCGCACTCGGTCGGTCCGAGTGAAGCCACCGACGACAGGGTCCTTGTCCGGCTGCGCGAGCGCGTTGCGGAAGTGCCAGCACGCGCGCGGACGTCGGCGTGGTCTCGGTGCTTTGCTACCGATGCGGATGCAATGTGGCGGCGGCTCGCGCTGAAGCGCCTGTCTGGACCGCCTGGCGGTTGTCGCCGCACGATTTCTACTCCGTACGCGCGCAGGTGGCACTCAGGTCGAGATTCGCGATGTTCAGCGTCAAAGGTCACTAGCGTTGCTGTGTGCGCATGTCGCTAATCACAACTCTCTGCTTCACCTCGACTCGTGACGAGGTGAAGGATCGAACGAGCCGTCCACGTCAATGGTAGGCTCGCCGGGTGAGGGCTGTATTGGTGCCGACTGCGCGACCAGAGCACACGCTCGCGTACCGCTTCGCGAAGCTGGTCTCCATCAATCACCTCATCTTGATGACCTTCTTGCTGGTCTCCACGTGTATCCTCGTGATCGAGACCGCATACATGTCACCGCGCAGCGAGACACTGCGCTCGGCCGTGCGCGCCGTTCGTCTCAGTCACATCGCCATGTTGAATCAGGAGACAGGTCTACGCGGTTTCATGTTGACGCGTGACGCTCGCCACCTGGAGCCTTACGAAGCGGGCCGGCGCGAGCTGGCCGCGCAAACCGATGCGCTCATCGGCTGGCTCACCAACGCGCCGGAGCTCGCCCGCGAATGTCTCGCCGTGCGTTTGGCAGCGCAGACGTGGTCGCTCGCAGTGGCGGAGCGAACGGTGGAAGTCGGCCTCGCCGAGCTGGCGGAGAGCAAGAGGTTGTTCGATGTGTACCGAGCGCGCCAGGCGCGCTTCGCAGCCGGGCTCGACGAGCTTTCGACGGCGCTTGCCCAGAACCGACGGCGCTTGCTTGCCGCTGGTGGCGCGCTCCAGGTTTTGCTTGCCGGTCTCGCATTGTTCGTCAGCCGTAGGCGCTTGCATCGTTTGCAGCGCGAGGTGGTCCGACCGGTCGCCGCCGTTCTCGACGCCATCAACTCGGTCCGCGGGGGGTCGCTGGTTCCCGTGAACCGGGAGGCAGGGCCTTCCGAGCTGAACGACATACAAGAGGGCCTCGACAGCATGATCACGGCGCTCGCGTCGGAGCGCACCGCGCGTGAAGCCACCACGCAGGAGGTCATCGAACGAGCGGCAGTGCTTCGGCACATCCTGGACATTGCCCGGCAGTTTTCCGGCAGCTTGAACCTACGCTACGTGCTGGCGACGCTCGGACGCTCTGCGTGTGCAATGGTCCACGACACGCGGGCAGTGATCTGGCTGTTCGACGATGCCGGAAGTAGCCTGCGGGCCGCCTTCGACACCGAGGCGCAGGAGGGCGTCCCCACCGGCTTGCAAGCGGTGGCGATGGGCTCGGGTCTGGTCGGCCGCGCCGCGCGCTATGCGCGTACGATTGTGCCCGACTCGCCAACACTGGTCGCCTTGGTGGACCAATCCGCGCCTTCCGAAATTGCGGTGCCCCTGATCGTCGGAGCCAGGGTGGTCGGCGTCCTGCAACTGGTCGGCGGCGGAGTCGAGCAGCTCTCGCCGGAGCGGCGCGAGATCTTGGAAATCCTGGCCAGCCATGGAGCGGGCGCATTGGAGTCGTCGCGTTTGCATCAGACCGTGGAGGAGCGCAGTCAGCGCGACGGGCTGACCAAGCTGTACAACCGGCGCCGCCTCGAAAACGATCTGGACACGGAGTTCAAGCGCTCGCGTCGCTACAAGAGCCCCTTGTCCTTCGTGATGATGGACGCCGACAACTTCAAGCGCTTCAACGACTCGTACGGCCACGCCAAGGGGGACGAGATTCTCGAAGAGCTGGGGCACGTGCTCGAATCTACAGTACGCAGTACCGACACTGCCTATCGCTACGGCGGCGAAGAGTTTTCGATTCTGCTGCGCGAAACCGGCGCGAGTGGCGCTGCGGACTTTGCTGAGCGACTGCGGCGGCGCATCGAGGAGCACTTCGTGAAGTCTCACCCGGCCTCGCCCGTGACGACCTCCATCGGCGTCGCCACCTTCTCGGCGGACATGCGGGCGCCCGCGGCGTTGGTTCAGGCCGCTGACACCGCCCTCTACGAGGCCAAACGTTTGGGACGGAACCGCGTCGTCAGCGCCGAGCGCGAGTACGCGTCCGACGCTGCAAAGACGAGCAGCGTCCCACCCGCCAAGCCCACGGCAGAGCCCGTGCCGCTACCGCTGCGCGCGATCCGCTGACGCTTTGCGGCGCGACGCAGGACGCCTCAAAGCGCCGAGCAGGCCCGACGCTGCCCGCGCTCAGGGAGCAGGACAGCCGATGCGCGCCTGCGTGCCGACCGCGATGTCGTCGATCCACATCTTCATCGTCGTAGCCTTCGGTTCGGCGATGTACGAGCCAATGCTGAGTCGGCCGAACTCCGGCGCGGCCCAGGTGGTTTTGGCGTTCGACAGACAGCCGTCGCCGGTGCCCATGACGCGCCGCGAGGGCTGTCCGTCGATCCAGAATTCCATCTCGTTCGTGTTGCCGTCGAAACGCCACTCCCAGCAGGTCCAAGCCTTCTGCGCAACCACCTTGGTGGGGCTCGGGCGGGCCCAGCAATCCGCAGCCGCGCCATTGTAATAGTTGAGCATGACCTCCCCGTGCTGCTCGCCGACGTTGTACCAGGGCGTGCCGCCGCTGGTCGTCGCGCCGCGCACGAAGTCCGTGTGGCCGTCGGAGACGCCGTCGAAGTAGACCATCATGCGCCCCCACATCGCCTTGGCCGGCAGCGGGAAAAGCGGCGCGCCGCGCTTCTCGATGAAGCCGCCGCGCTGGTTGGGAGGGATCTCAATGCCCAGCGCGCTCTTGCCACTGGCCGCTAGCGTGGTCTGAATCGCCAGGACGCCGGTGATGGAGGACTTCTCCCAGCCGTCGAGATTGCCGTCCTCGAAGTCCTCGCAGAACAGGGCCGTGGCGGGACACCGGTTGCCGAGCGAGCCTGCGCTGCCGCCGCTGCCTCCCGTTGCAGCCGACCCTGCCGCGCCGCCCGTGGCTCCACCAGAGCCAGCCGTGCCTGCGCCTGCGGCACCCCCGCTGCCGCCGCGGCCCGCGGTGCCTCCGCTCGCGCTGCCTCCCCCATTCGGTGCCGCCCCTAGCCCAGCGCTCCCGCTCGAGCCGCTGGCGCCGCCGCCGGCTGGGCTGCCTCCACTAGCGGGAGCGCCGGCCGCGCTCGAGCCGCCTTGTAACGCGCCGGCGGCGCTCGAGCCACCTGGTGACGCGCCGCCCGAGGCCGTGGAGCCGCCGAACGCAGTCATGCCACTCACGCCGCCCGAACCGCCGCTCGGGGCGGCCGGTGCACCACCGCTTCCGGGTCGCGGTGAGCCCTCCGGATCTGAGGCGCAGCCTGCGAGCATGCCCCAAAGAAGCCAGAGCGCGGTATCAGTGGGACGGGAAATTCTCATACCCGCTTAGAGGGAGGACCCCGTCCAAGCGGGCGCTCCAATCGCAGCGCGCGGCGTATCTCGCCGCGTCCGAGCGCCAGATTGAAACAGCTCCATAAAATTCGCGCTCCGCTCGC
>DASQDA010000859.1:0-2358 GCA_035634435.1 Polyangiaceae bacterium | reverse complement strand
TAGAGCTGGCTCGCCTCGTGCCGGGCGGACTTGGGCAGCACTTTGCGCGCCAGCTCGGCAAATGTGGGCTCCGTTCGCGGCGGCGTGCTCAGACCCGACGCGGGCGCTTCGGGCTCTCCGGGCTGCTGCGGCAGCGGGGCGGCGAGCAAGGCAGCGTCGGTGCTGCCCAGAGCGACCTCGAGCAGGCGCCGCTCGATACTCTCGGCTTGTGCCTCCCAGTCGAGGTCCGGAGTGGCAGGCCCGGCCAGCAATGCCTCCGCACGGGCGGGCAAACGTGAGCTGTCATCCGACATTGCTGGCCTCGGGGTAGCCGTTCTGCGTCAGGTACTCCCGCAGCTTGCGCCGCGCTTCGTGCACTCGCCATGCAACGGTTCCCTCACTGCAGCCCAACACTTGACTCGCTTCCGCGTGCGACACGCCGTCCATCACCACGAGTAGTAGCGTCGTGCGCAGCACGTCGCTCAAGGAGTCGATGCCCTCGTACAGAGCGAGGGCGAGCTCCTTGTCGCCGCTGGCACGTTCGGGATTGCCGTTCGATGTTCTTTGCTCCACGAGCAGCCCCTCGATGCGAGGATCGTCGGGCGCTGTGGAGCGCAAGCTCGGCTTGCGTGAGCGAATGGCGTTGAGCGAGAGATTCACCGCGATGCGGTAGATCCACGTGAATGGTTCGCTGCGGCCATCGAACCTGTCGAGGGCGCCGTACGCGCGCACGAAGGTCTCCTGGGTCACGTCTTCCGCTTCCGCTGCATTGCGCACCAAATGGAGAGCGAGCCGATACACGCGGCGCTGGTGTCGACGCATGAGCGTGCCGAAGGACTTCGTGTCCCCGAGTCGAGAGGACTCGACGAGCTCGCGATCAGTCGGTTGCGACATGACCGCGTTCGGTCCTTGGCCCGCGAGAGAGGGCTGTCAGCGACGACACGATTATTCAACACCGCTGGATTGGACAAACGACACAGCTCGACCTTGGGCAGAACCGTCCTTATCCAAACCAAAAAGCTGCGGATTCCCCTGGTACGGCAATTTCGGAACTCAGACTTCGCGCTCCTGAGCGGCCCGCAGCTTGTCTTTCAAGATGTCGCCCAGCGTGCCGAATCCGCCCTCTTTCTTCAGCTTCTGGCTGTATTCCTTGTGGGCGCGACGCTCTTCGTCCTCTTTGAACCCGCGCAGGCTGAGCTTCGGCTCGCCGGTCCGCGTATCCAGGTCGATGACTTTCAGGTCGAGCACGCTGCCGGGCTTGAACGCCGTGCGCAGATCGGTGCCGCGGTTGGTGCCGGTTTGGCCGGCCGGAACGAAGCCGCGAGCGCCGCGTCCGGTAACGCCGAGCACACGCACCACGACACCCGCGGCCTCACCACGCACGACCTCGGCCTTGACCAAAGCGTTGCGCACGATCTTCTGGGGGGCTTCCGCAGCGCGTTCCTTGGAAGGCGCAACGTGCAGCGTGATCTTCTTGGTTCGCGGATCGAAGTGCTGCACGAGCACCTCGAGCTCCTGGCCCTCACTCAAGATGTCCTTGGCGTGCTCCACGCGTTCCAGGGACAAATCCGCGACGTGGATCAAGCCTTCCACGCCGGGCTCGAGCTCGACGAACGCACCGAAGCGCTCGAGACGGCTCACCTTGCCCGTGTGCCGGGAACGCGCCTCGTACTTCTGGCGCGCTTGGGCCCACGGATCTTCGACGAGCGCCTTGCGGCTTAGCCAGATCTTACCGCGCTCGTCGATCTTCAGGATCTTCACGTCGAAGCGGTCGCCCTGCTTGACGACCTCGGTGATGGGCAGGCGCGCGTCGTGGCTCGCCTCGGATACGTGAACCAAGCCCTCGAGGTTCTCCGCGCCGGGCAGCGCGACGAAGGCACCCCATTCGACGACGGTCCGCACCACGCCCTGCAGAACCTGTCCCTCCTGCAACACGCCCAGAGCTCGTTTCCTGCGTTCGTGCGCTTCGGCCTCGAGCATCGGCCGCCGAGTGACGACCACGTCGCGGCGCACCTTGTCGAAACTGACGATCTTGAAATCCAGTCGCTGGCCCAGGAGGGCCGTGAAGTTCGCCTGCGCTGGATGTAGATCCATACCGGAGGCGGGTGCGAAGGCGCGGACGCCTTGAATGTCGACCTCGACGCCGCCCTTGATCACGCCCGTGACCAAGCCGCTCACGGGCTCGGCGTTCTTGAAGGAATTCTCGAGCTTGATCCGCGTTTCGTCTTCCCGCAGTGGTTTGCGGGTGAGCACCACCAGGCCACCGCGCGCGCCGTCGTTGTGCACGCGAGCCACGAAACGATCGCCGACAGCGGGCACCAGATCGTCGGCCTCCATCTCCCCGCGATCGAAGATTGCGAGGGCCTTGCCAGCAAGGTC
>DASQDA010000858.1:0-6928 GCA_035634435.1 Polyangiaceae bacterium | reverse complement strand
TGGGATATGAGGACGGTGAGGTGGTGTTGGAGATCATCAAACACCACCTGCATCATCTGGAGAAGCACAACTATCAGGCGATCGCGCGCGAGATGAAGATCCCGCTCGAGGACGTCTACGAAGCGGCCAAGGAGGTGCAGGAGTTCGAGAGCCGACCCGCCCGCAACTTCACCGACCAAGACGAGCGCACGATCGGCATCACGCCCGACGTTTACGTCATCAAGGACGGCGGGGACTTCGTGGTGCTCGACAACGACCGCGGCGTTCAGCGCCTCTTCATCAACGAGACGCTGACGAAGCGCCTGATGAAGGATCCGTCGGCCAAGGAGTTCATCGGCGAGAAGCTGCGCAACGCTCAATGGTTGATCCGCGCCATCGAACAGCGACGAAAGACCATTATCCGTGTGGCTGAGTGCATCGTCGAGAAGCAGCGCGACTTCTTCGAGAAGGGCGTGTCTTGCTTGAAACCCATGATCTTGCGGGACGTGGCCGAGTCAGTGGGCATGCACGAGTCGACCATCTCGCGCGTCACTACCAACAAGTACATGCACACCCCGCAGGGGCTGTTCGAGCTGAAGTATTTCTTCAATTCCAGCATCCGACGGGTGGCGAACGAAGACATCGCCAGCGAGAGCGTCAAGCAGGCCATCAAGAAGCTCATCGAGGACGAGGACAAGGGCAACCCGATCAGCGATCAGCAGATCGTGGAGATGCTGGAAAAGAACGAAGGCATCAAGATCGCCCGCCGGACTGTTGCCAAGTACCGGGAAATGCTGGGCATCTTGGCTTCTTCCAAACGCAAGCGCATGTTCTGACGGCCCGCCTGGGGCTGTCGCTCGCTTGCCGATCCGGCGCTCGTTTAGGGTACGATCGTTGTCGGCCGCAAGCCGAGGAGGCTCGATGAATATCAGCATTACCTTCCGTCACATGGCCCCCAGCGAGGCGATCAAAAGCTACGCGAGCGAGAAGCTCGGCAAGCTACAGAAGATGTTGCGTGAGCCACTGCTCGCCAAGGTCACCCTCTCGATCGATCGCCTCGAGCAAATCGCGGAGGCACGCGTCTCGAGCGGCGGCGAGCACCTGGAAGCCAAAGAAGGGGGCGAGGACATGTACGCCTCGATCGACAAGGTAATGAGCAAGCTGGAGCGACAAATTCGCGCCAGCAAAGGGGCGGCACTGGCCTCGCGGCGTGGCGCTGACAGCGTGCGCACCGAGCCTTCCCCCGCCGCGAACGAGCTGACCCAGGACGGCGAGAGCCCTCGAGAGCTGGCGATGCGGACGCCGAAAACCAACGTGGCAGCTCAGAAGGCCACGCTCAAGTAGAGGACGCACTAAGTCCCGCGACCTTCGGGTCACGGGCGGACGGAGCCCAGGATGCGACTTGGTGAGATCTTAAGCGTCGACCGCATCTTCGTGGATGCGGAGGGCGCCAAAATACGCGGGAAGATGGATGCGTTGCGACTCCTTGCGGAGCTGCTTTCGCCGGCGATTCGTGTGCCGAAGGCGCACGTCGAAGAGTTGCTGCTCGAACGCGAGCGGCTTCAGAGCACCGGTATCGGTGACGGAGTAGCGATCCCGCACACGGCGGCCGAGGAGGCGGAGACACAGGCGGCGTCGCTGCTCCTGTGCCCGAAAGGGATCGAGTTCGAGGCCATCGACGGCGAGCGTGTGAACATCGTGTTCGGGGTCGTAGGCCCGAAGCGCGCCACGGGTGAGCACCTGCGCACCTTGGCGCGCATATCGCGGCTGCTGCGCGACGAGTCGACGCGGCAAAAGCTCGTGTCGGCGCCAGATGCGGCGTTCGCCTACGACCTGATCTGCGCCCACGACGCGCGTACCGAGGTCAAGACGTGAATAGCTACCCGGCACCGGTGGAGCCGTCGGAAGGCTCGCGGGGACTTTCCGTCCGCGAGCTGCTCGACGACCCGGTGTTGGGCCTCAACGTCCGGCTGGTTGCCGGTGCGCGCGGACTCGACCGGACCATCGATCATCCCCGCATCCAGAAGTCCGGCTTGGCGCTGGTGGGTCACACCAAGGGCGTGGTGCCGAGCCGGCTGCAGGTGCTGGGCGAGACGGAGCTCAGCTACGCTGAATCGCTCCCTCTGGAAGCGCAGCAACGGGCTGCGGAGTGCCTGTTCTCGCTCGGCCTCGCTTGTGTCTTGGTGTCGCGCGGCATCGACCCGCCGCGGCCGTTTTGCGTTGAAGCCGAGCGCAACGGCACCCCTCTGGTGGTCTGCGCGGAGCGTTCTTCGGCGCTGATCGCCGCGGTGCACGCCCTGCTCGACGAACGGCTTGCTCCGCGCACACGCATTCATGGCGTGCTGGTGGACGTGTTCGAAGTGGGTGTGCTGCTGCTCGGCCGAAGCGGCATCGGAAAGAGCGAGTGCGCGCTCGAGCTGGTGATGCGCGGCCACCGGCTGGTCGCTGATGACGTCATAGAGGCCAACTACCGCCCGCCAGGCATGGTGTTTGGACAGCCTGCAGCGTTGTTGCGTCATCACATCGAGGTACGCGGCCTCGGCATCCTGAATATCAAGGACCTGTTCGGCGTCACCGCCATTCGCGAGCGTAAGCGCATCGATCTGGTCGTTGAGCTCTCGCTCTGGCAGCCCGACGCCGACTACGATCGTATTGGCCTGGAGGATCGACACCGCGAGATCCTGGGGATGCCGATCCGCGAGGTGGTGCTGCCGGTGCGGCCTGGCCGCAACATGAGCAGCATCATCGAGATCGCTGCACGCAACGAGCTCTTGCGGCAGGCAGGACATCACTCGGCGCGCGATTTCGTCCAGCGTCTCGAGGGCGGCCTGCTGCGCCCCGACGAGGGCCACCAGAGCCTGCGCCCGCCGAGCAGCGCCTTCCGCAACTCTCAGCTGCACAACGAAAGCTCGTCGCCGCCGCCGGTGTCGCCCTCGGAGTCGCGCCGATGACGGATCGGCCCTCCATGCGACCGCCGGGCCCCGCGTCCGTCGTGGTGGTCACCGGCGTGAGCGGCGCTGGCAAATCGACGGCCGTGCACGCCCTGGAGGACCTCGGCTACTTTTGCGTGGACAATCTGCCGACGCCGGTCGTGACCAGCACGGTCCAGGCGCTCTCGACGGTCGGTCTGCGCCGCATTGCTTTTGGAATCGACGTGCGGGTGCGTGGCTTTCTCGACGATGCCGCGAGCGTCATCAATGCGCTGTCGGTGCCGGGTGAACGCGACGTCGCCGTGCTCTTCCTCGACGCTTCCGACGAGGCGATCCTGCGGCGGTTCAGCAGCACGCGCCGGCCACATCCGTTGAGCACGACGCTACAGCCGGGCAGCGAGGGCTCGGCGATGGCCGTCCTCGACGGCGTGCATATCGAGCGCGAGTTACTCACTCCGCTGCGAGCGCGCGCCACGATCGTGCTCGATACCACGCGCTTGTCGGTGAACGAGCTGCGACGTCAGATCCTCGAGCACTTCGGGCCGGGCGCTGGGAAGCTGCCGCGGGTGTTCGTGCGCTTCGTGTCCTTCGGGTTCAAGTTTGGTACCCCCGTCGACGCCGACGTCGTGCTCGACGTGCGCTTCCTGCAAAATCCGCACTTCGTGCCGGAGCTTCGCCCATTGTCGGGCAGCGACGAGCCGATCAAACGCTACGTGCTCGACGGCGAAGAAGCGGCAGGTTTTCTCGAGCGAGCGGCGGCGCTGCTCGAGTACTGTTTGCCGCGCTTCGAACGCGAGGGGAAGAGCTACGTGACCGTGGCTCTCGGCTGCACTGGCGGTCGACACCGCTCCGTGGCCATTGCCGATCATCTGGCCGCCGAGTTGAGCCAGCGTCTCGCGCTGCCCATCGACGTCGTTCACCGCGACGTCGACCGCGTGAACCAGCGGGGGCCGGGCGCTGACCCCGATCACGCTTTCCCCCAGCAAAGACCGAAAGGAGAGCCGCTACTATGACGCAAGCCAGGGGCATCTTCGAGGTCAGCAACAAGCTCGGCCTACACGCACGCGCTGCGACCAAGCTGGTCCAGCTGGCTTCGCGTTTCCCTTGCGAGATCGTGATCAGCCGTGCGGGGCAGGCGGCCAACGCCAAGAGCGTCATGGGCGTGCTTCTGCTGTGCGGCTCCAAAGGCTCCAAGCTGGAGCTGGAGGCGACCGGCGCCGAAGCGGAGGATGCCATCGCTCAGCTAGGTGCCCTCATCCAGGGCCGCTTCGGGGAGGACGAATAGCCGTGTCTTCCAATAGCTCTTCACCACCGGGGTCCGAGCCCCGATCCATCGTCTTGGAGGGCATCGCGGGTTCGGCAGGCTACGCCATTGGGCGCGCGATCGTGATCGATACGCGCCGTCACGGCATCGTGCGGCGTCACGTCGCGAAACACGCGGCGGATGACGAGCTGGAGCGCTTCGATCGCGCGGTCGATCACGCGGCGCGTGAGCTGCGCGAGGCGGAGGAACGCGCGCGGGCGCGTGGCACACGCCTCGAAACTTCGATTCTCGAAGCCTACCTGCTCATGGTGAGCGATCAAACCTTGCGGAGCGATGTCGAGCGGCGCATCCGTATCGATTTGCTGTGCGCCGAGTGGGCCCTGAGCACGGTGATCGAAGAGATGGCGGGACAGCTCCGCTCTGCGGGCGATCCCTACCTGGCCGAGCGCAGCCATGACTTCGAGTTCGTCGCCGATCGCATCCTCGGCGCGCTCACTGGGCGCACGTCGCTGTTCGCTCTACCGACGGATCGGCCCCCGGGCATCCTTGTCGCGCACGATCTTTCCCCAGCGGAGGCGGTGGGCCTGACGCGCGATCGCGTGCTCGGCATCGTCACCGAAGTAGGCACCCGCACCAGCCACACCGCGATACTGGCGCGCACGCTGGAGATCCCGACGGTGGTCGGCGCAGCGGGCTTGCTGGGGCGCATTGCCGACGGGGACATGTTGGCTGTCGACGGTGTGCACGGTCACGTCGTCGTCAATCCGTTCCCGGAGCTCATCGCGCAGATCCAGGAACGGGCGGATCGCTTCCACGCGGCTGCTCTGGCGCGGCAGAAGCTGCGCGATCGTCCGATCGTCACGCGCTGCGGGGTCTCGATCGAGGTGCGCGCGAACATCGAGCTGCCCTCGGAAGCAGAGCCTGCGCTCATTCAAGGCGCACGCGGCGTGGGCCTGTATCGGACCGAGTTCCTCTATGTCGAGCGTTCGGAGCCGCCGTCCGAAGAGGAACATTTCGACACCTACCGGCGTGTGATGGAAACGGTGAGCCCGTTGCCCGTGACGCTGCGAACCTTCGACATCGGCGGTGACAAGTTCGTCTCCGCGCTGCAAGTCCCCAAGGACATGAACCCGGCGCTCGGACTGCGTGCCGTGCGCCTGGGACTGGCGCGACCAGAAATCTTCCTCACCCAGCTGCGGGCCATGATCCGCGCATCCGCTTACGGGCCTCTGCGCATCATGGTGCCAATGATCGCCTCACTCGGGGAGCTGCGCGCCGTGCGCCAGCTCTTCAACCGCGCGCTCGCCGAGGTGGATGGCCGCGCGCAAGCTCGCGCCTCGCATATCCCGCTGGGGATGATGGTCGAAGTCCCGTCGGCGGCCCTGATGGCCAACGAGTTCGCCCACGAGGCGGAGTTTTTCAGCATCGGGACCAACGATCTGGTCCAGTACGCCCTGGCGGTGGATCGCTCGAGCCCCGAGCTGGCCTACCTGGCCTCGTTCTTCGATCCGGCCGTGTTGCGGCTGATCGGCTTGGTGATCAAGGCCGGGCTCGATCACGACCGCCCCGTCGCGCTCTGTGGGGCAATGGCCAGCGACCCCCTGGCTGCGGTGCTGCTCGTCGGCCTTGGGCTGCGCGAGCTCAGCATGGAAGCGTCTGCAATTCCGCGGCTTCGGGAGGTTTTGAGCGCCGTCAGCTTGCCGGAAGCCGCCGACGCAGCGCAGGAGGCAATGCGCCAGCTCACCGCGCAGGACATCGAGCACCTGCTGTTGCAGCGTTTTCGGGAGCGCCTCGACCTCGAATAGGGCCCGGGCAGCCGCCGGCGCGGGCAGAGGCGGGGCAGGGAAGAGCAAGCGTCGGCAATCAGAGTGGAATCCGCTGCCTGCAAAGCGGTTGACCAGCCGATCGCACGGCGTATACTCGCCCGCCCCAAAAAGAAAACGCAAAGGAATCATAGCAATGCCCCTCCCCCAGGAAGCCAAGCAGGGTGTCATCTCCAAGTTCCGTCTTCATGACGGCGACACGGGCTCACCCGAGGTCCAGATCGCGCTCCTCAGCCAGCGTATCGAGTACCTCACCGATCACTTCAAGGTTCACAAGAAGGACCATCACTCGCGTCGTGGCCTGCTCAAGCTGGTCGGTCAGCGCCGGCGTCTGCTGGACTACCTGAAGCGCTCGAGCGTCGATCGCTATCGCGGTGTCGTCACCTCGCTGAACCTCCGCAAGTAGTCCGTCGTCGGACGCTCGCGCGTATTTTTGATTTTCCGACTGTGGCGCGCCTGATACTTCAACTTCGCTTCGTGGGGCGGAGCCGATCCACCCCAGGAATCGAGGCTGAAGGCCTGGGGCGCACCCGTTCGGCGTCGTGCCGCACGTAGCGGTGTTGTCGCGCCAAGGAGCGCAAGAAAACCTATGATTGTACGTGAATCCGTAGTGGTGGGCGGGCGTGCGCTCACCTTTGAGACTGGCCGATTGGCCAAGCTGGCGCACGGCGCCGTGCTGGTGACTTACGGCGAAAGCGTCGTGCTCGTGACCACCGTTTCGAGCGAAGAGCGTCCCGGTCTCGACTTTTTCCCGCTCACCTGTGAATACGTCGAAAAGACGTACGCCGCCGGCAAGATCCCGGGCGGCTTCTTCAAGCGCGAGGCGCGTCAGCGCGACGAGGAGATCCTCTCGAGCCGCCTCATCGACAGGCCTCTCCGGCCGCTCTTCCCCGACGGCTTCCGCAAGGACACGCAGGTCATCGCCTACGTGC
>DASQDA010000857.1:0-1567 GCA_035634435.1 Polyangiaceae bacterium | reverse complement strand
AAGATCCGTGGTTGGCAGCGACACTACCTGAGCTGCCGGCGGAAAGTCTACTGATTCGATCGATCTAATGGGTTACTGCAGAGCGCGATCAGCCAACGGCTCCGGCGCGTCACAGCAAAGGGGCCCGGCGCGGCTGCCGGGTGGGACTTGTCGCCTCCTGTTGCCCAGCGGGCGGCTCAGCGAGCAGCGCGCCCGTCGGCAGCGGGGGCAATCCCGCCAGCGTTCGGCTTACCCTGTCGAGGGCTAGCGGGCGCCGAGACCTAAAGCACACTTGCACGGTGCAGAACGTTACCCAGGTGTCGCTCGCGCTCGAAGAGATGGCCCTGCTGCTCGCCTTCAAGGGCGAGCCAAAGTTCAAGGTTAACGCGTACGAGCAAGCGGCCCAGATCGTCAATACGGTCGGCGGCGAGCTCGCGACGCTGGTCGAACAGAACCGACTGCGCGAGCTTCAGGGCATCGGCGCGACGCTCGCTGCGCAGATCGAGGAGCTGTGGAACACCGGCGCATCGGGGCTCCTCAACCGCTTGCGCAGTGAGAGTCCCGAGGGCACCTCGGAGCTGGTGCGAGTCGAGGGTCTGACGCCGCGGCGCATTCGTGCTCTCCACGCGGAGCTCGGAATTCGGTCGGTCGAGGAGCTGCGCGCGGCGTGTCTCGCAGGGCGTGTGCGCGGCGTGCCGGGATTCGGACAGAAGACGGAAGAGCGGCTGTTGGCGGCGGCTGAGCGCTGGCTGAAGCGCGGCGAAGCTCCCCCGGCGGGCGTCTTGCTCGCGGAGGCGCAAAAGATTGCGCACGTGCTCGAGCACGAGCTGCTGAAGGTGATGCCCGAGGTGCATGTGGCCGGGGCGCTGCGCCGGGGCGAGGAAACCGTGCGCGAGCTGGAGCTCGTGGTGCGAGGGAGTCGAGACACGGCGCTCCGTCACCTTTCCGGGGTACGTCACGTGCTGCGAGTGGAGCTGGACGCGGGCATCGCGCACCTGAGCGGAGGTTTGCTGCTCAAGGTGCACGCGGCGGAGGAGAACCTGGGCACGGCCTTGTTGGTTGCCACGGGCAACGACGCGCACGTGGAGGCGCTGCGCTCCCGGGCGGTGGAGCGAGGCTTCGCGCTGGCTCGAGACGGCGCAGCTGCGAGCCCCTCAGAGGCAGCGGATGCCCGCCTTGCCACGCGGGGCTTCGAAACGGAGGCGGCGCTCTACGGCGCGCTCGGCCTCTCGCTGGTACCGGCGGAGCTGCGCGCGGGCGGCGGCGAGCTCGAGCAAGCCGCGCGCGAAGACTTCAGCGATTTGCTCGGGTTGGCCGACTTGCAAGGCATGGTGCACTGTCACACGACCTACTCGGACGGCAAGAACACCATCGCCGAGATGGCGTTGGCGGCGCATGCGCTGGGAATGCAATACATCACGATCACGGATCACTCACCGAGCGCGCACTATGCGCAAGGTGTGACGCTGGATCGGCTCAAGCAGCAGTGGGACGAGATCGCGGCGGCTCAGGAGCAGGTCCCGATCCGGATACTGCGCGGAACGGAGTCCGACATTCTCGCGGACGGCAAGCTCGACTTCCCTGACGC
>DASQDA010000856.1:0-1546 GCA_035634435.1 Polyangiaceae bacterium | reverse complement strand
AACCAGCAGCAGCTCGAGCTTCGGACGCTACGTGGCGCTCGGTAAACCCGCGCCGTTGCTGGCGGGACGAAGCCCGGTCGTCAGCTTGAGCGCGAACGGAGGTCTGATGCTGTTCGCGACCGCCCGTGACAAGACGCTGTGGTTTCGCATGCAGCAGTTCCAGGGGGGCAGCTGGGGAGCGTGGACCAGCCTGGCAGGCTCGGTGTCGCTCAACAGCGACGCGGTGTTCACTGGGGTCAACAGCAACGGCCGGGTGTCCGTGTTCATGAACAATACC
The DNA here is from genome assembly GCA_035634435.1 of Polyangiaceae bacterium. Taxonomy (GTDB): domain Bacteria; phylum Myxococcota_A; class Polyangia; order Polyangiales; family Polyangiaceae; genus PMG-095. The sequence goes on along the minus strand of DASQDA010000856.1, from coordinate 1,269 downwards.
GCATCGACGCTCAGCTATCGGACACAGACTGCGACCAACAGCGCAAGCTTCACGGGCTGGGCGAATGTCTTGGGGGGCGCTCACGGCCGAACCCGGCCGACCGTCGCGCGCAACGCCAACGGCCGCTTGAGCGTCTTCTTCTGGAGCAGTACCGGCGGCGAGTATGCGCCCCTCGCCTGGAATAGCCAGACCGCGGCCAGCGGCACCAGCTGGACGAACTGGAGCACCATCGACAGCGCGGTCATCTCGCCGCCGATCGCCATCACCGATGCCGTCGGGAAGATTCACCTGATTGCACTGGGCCACGGCAACTACATCCACGAGACGGTGCAGACGGCGCCCAACGCCACCACCTGGACCGACTGGACCAGCGGCTACTTCGGCGGCCCTTTCGCGTCGCTCTGAGCAGCGGCGCCGTAGACACCTACGTCACGCCGACATCGAGCGCGCGCTCGATGTCGGCGTGATCGCCTTCGGTGAGCCGCAACGTGGCCGCAGCGATCCAGCCGTCGACCTGCTCGGCACTGCGCGCTCCAACGATGGCGCCCGTCACCCCTGGAAAGCTCGCGGCCCAGGCAATGGCAACCGCAGAAACGCTGGTTCCGTGACGCTTCGCGATCGGACCCAGCGCATCACGCAGCGCCAGATTGCGTGAGAGGGCCGGCTCTTGAAAGTCGTCCGAGCGGCGGCGCCAATCGTCCGGCGCAAGCGCGGCGGCACGTTGCCTGGAAAAGGACTCCGTCAGAATGCCCGATTGCAGCGGGCTATACACGATCACACCGGCGCCGTGCGCCGCTGCCCACGGAATCACGTCCGCCGCACTGTCGCGTCGGATGAGCGAGAATGGGGGTTGAAGCGAGTCCACGTGTCGAACCGCCTCCGCGCGTTCGAGCAGGTCGAGCGTGAAGTTACTGACTCCCACGGCGCGCACCTTGCCCTCGTCCACCAGCCGGCCCATCTCGCCCCAACTGTCCTCGAGCGGCGTCCCAGATTTATCGGGCCAGTGCACCTGGTAAAGGTCGATCTGGTCGAGCCGCAGGCGGCGAAGCGAGGCTTCGAGCTCGGCGCGGATGGACGTCGGCGTCAGGTAACGCTCCGGCTGAAGCTCGGGATGTGCTGGATCCGCTCGCAGCCCACACTTGGTGAACACCAGCGGCCGTTCGCTGCTCGGCAGCTCGCGCAGCGCGCGACCGATCACCTCCTCCGAGTGGCCGAGGCCGTAGATTGCGGCCGTGTCGATCCAGATGAGCCCGCGCGAGACCGCGCGAA
>DASQDA010000855.1:0-2927 GCA_035634435.1 Polyangiaceae bacterium | reverse complement strand
CATGACGTTGCTCGCCAGCTGGTTGGAGTCGAGCGCAGCCTCCACCTCGGAAGCTAGCTTCCCCTCCACGACGAGAGCTCGATACAACCGGGTTGCCTTGCCGCCGGCAAGGAGCGCCATGGTGACATCGAGCACCGGGTCGTCCGCGGAGTAGGCAGGGGGCGTCAGGTAGCCGAAGGCCACGCGCGAGAGCTCGACAGGCTCCTGCACCACGCGCCGGACGCTGCGTTCGGGTGGCTGGATGGGCTCGTGTTTGGTGGTAGGCGGGGGTCGGTCGGCGAGGGTTTCGAAGTACTTCTGAATGAGCGCTCGCGTGGGCTCGAGCTCGAAGTCGCCTGCGAGCGCCAGCGTTGCGTTGCTGGGCGCGTAAAAGCTGCGGAAGAAGTCGCGCACGTCCGCGAGCGTGGCGGCCGAGAGATCCTGCATCGAGCCGATGACCGCACCGTGATAGGGCGTTCCGCTCGGAAATAAGGTGTCGAGCAATGCGAGCGTGCTCGGGCCATACGGCGCGTTCTCATAGGTTTGACGACGCTCGTTCTTGACGACGTCGCGCTGCACGTCCAGCCGCGCCTGATCGAGGCCGTCGAGCATGTAGCCCATGCGGTCGCTCTCGATCCAGAGCACCAGCTCGAGCTGCTCGCGTGGCACGGTTTCGAAGTAATTGGTGCGATCCCAGCTAGTCGTCCCGTTCACGTTCGTGGCGCCCACGGACTCGAGCAACCGATCGAACTCGCGGCCCACGTGGCGCGAGCCCTCGAACATGAGGTGCTCGAACAGATGAGCAAAACCAGAGCGTCCCGCCGGCTCGTTCGCTGGCCCGACGTGGTACCAGATATTCACCGCCACGAGCGGCAAGGAACGGTCCTGATGGAGCAACACCGTCAAGCCATTCTTCAGCTGAAACTTCTCGAAAGCGATCGTCAGCGATGCGGGCTTGGCTATCCGCGGAGTGGCGCCTGCCGCTGCGCCCAAAGCGGTTTGCGGTGCGGCGGTTTGCGGCGCGCTCTGCGCCTGCGCGAGGGAACCGAGCAGCAGGGTCGCGGCCGCGGTCCGGACGATTCGAAGAGCCATGCTCAGCGAACGTACTTCTTGAACGGGCTCCGCGTCATGCTTTCTCGCGCGCGTTTGCCGCGTGCCCCTTGCGAGCGCTTGCAAGGCCCGAGCGGGCCGGCTATTCGATGAAAGCGCGATGGCAAATCCCGGTCCCGGTCCTCATGGCGGCGCTCCCCCGCACGGCGCACCGCCACGCTATGCGGCGCCTCCGGCGTACGGCGCGCCGCCTCCAGGACCGCCGCCCGGTGGACCGCCCCGCAAGCCCCGCGGTCCCGGTTTATGGATTGCGCTGGGCTGTGCGGGCGTCCTCATCCTCGGCGGCATCGCCGCAGCGGCCAGCTGGCTGCTGTTTGCACGCGGCACGCAGCAGGCGCTGGAGGCGTTTCCGCCCGCTTCCGCGCCCCCGATGCCCACGTTGCCCGCTCCTGTGGTCGTGCCTGTACCCGTGCCCACGCCCGCGCAAGCTCCGGCCGCGAGCGTCGCAGCAGGAGGCGTGAGCGGCGCCAGCACGCCCGCACACGGTCGCCCGCCGATGGGAGGCAGCAAGACCGTCGACGCCGGGCAGGGCAAGTCTGGGGCCGCGGGCACGGCCGGTGCAGCGAGCACCACGGTCGACGCCGGCACTGCCGCGGCGGCGCCAGGCCCAACGTGTGTGCGCGCCATGGCGTGCTGTCAGCTGCTGCTGAGCAAAGCTCCTCCCGGAACTGCTGGCCTGGCGAGCAACTGTTCGGGCATGAAGTCCTGGACAGAGGCGGTCTGCCAGCAGTCGCTACAGAGCTCCAAGCAGGCCGCTGCGCTGCTCGGTCTCAGCTGCGACTGAGCGCTCGTGCTGCCGCCCCTCGGCTGCACCCCGCGCCGTGTTAAGTTCGCGCGCGAATGCCGCCGTCAGTTGGCCCGGGGATGAGCGTCGAAGCCCAGCGTCTGAAGGAGAATCCGAGCTACAACTCACCCTGGCGTCGATTTGGTCCCTACTTGAGCGAACGGCAGTGGGGAACCGTGCGCGAAGACTACAGCGAATCGGGTACGGCCTGGGACTACTTCCCCCACGACCACGCCCGCAGCCGCGCCTATCGCTGGGGTGAAGACGGCATCGCGGGCTTCAGCGATCACCGCTCGCGTCTGTGCTTGGCCGTGGCTCTGTGGAACGGCCAGGACCCCATCTTGAAGGAGCGTTTGTTCGGGCTCAACAATGAAGAGGGCAACCACGGCGAAGACGTGAAGGAGGTCTATTACTACCTCGACGCGACCCCGACTCACTCGTACCTGAAGATGCTCTACAAGTATCCGCAGCGCGAGTTTCCGTACGCCCGCTTGGTGCACGAAAATCGCGCGCGAGGCACGCGCGAGCCGGAGCTCGAGCTGGTAGACACCGGCGCGTTCGACCACAACCGCTACTTCGACGTCTTCGTCGAGTACGCCAAGAGCGACCCCAACGACATCCTCTGGCGTATCCGGGTCGAGAACCGCGGTCCAGAGTCGGCGCCCATCTGGATTTTGCCTCAGCTCTGGTTCCGCAACACCTGGAGCTTCAAGCCGCATTCGCCGAAGCCCAAGCTCGAGCGGCTCGACAACCAGGACGTGCACGTGCTGCACGAGCAACTCGGCGAGTTCTTCTTTTCCGCCGACGGCGAGCACGAGCTGGTCTTCACGGAAAACGAAACCAACTTTCCTCGGGTGTTCGGCCTCGCTGAATCCGATGGCCATTATTACAAGGACGCCTTTCACGAGTACGTGATCCAGCGTCGTCACGGCGCGGTGAGCCCGCTCGGACGCGGCACCAAGTGTGCCGCTCTGTACCAGCGCACCGTCGCCGCCGGAGGCTTCGTCGAGCTGCGCTGCCGCCTGCGCCAGCAGCGGTCTTCGCCGGCGTTCGA
>DASQDA010000854.1:0-1504 GCA_035634435.1 Polyangiaceae bacterium | reverse complement strand
CGGCACAACAGCGTGACGCTCTCGGTCATGGACTTGCAGCTCGGCTTGCCCAGCGTCGCGCTCGAGCGCGCGGTCAAGGCGCCAACGGAAGCGCCGGACGGGCTCGACGCTCTCGGTCAGCTCGTGGTGGCAGTGGAGGACAGCCTTGGGCGCGTCGGCCTGAAAGGTGAAGACGGCTGGGGCGCCACATTGAGTGCTGCGCTGGTGCGAGCGCGACCCAAGCTTCCGACCATCACTACGCAGAAGGCGGACGCTGTCGTGGTCGAGCTGTCATCCTGGAGCGGACGGGCCGCGGAGCGCATCTGAGGCGAACGCTGCCTCGAGGCGTCTCTGAACGGGACGCCGACGGCCGCACCATTCGGTCACGGTTTGGGTAAAGCTGTGGCAGTGCTGAGCGGCCCCTGCGGGCGTTCTTGCCGGCGAACGCGCGGAAAAGCCATCGCGGCACGCCACTTGCTGAAACGCCTGTCGTTCGCAGTGTTTCGCACCTTTGCGAGGAGCAAGCTGTCTGACAACTGCGTCGCACAGCTTGTCCGACCCATTCAGTCGCTTACCCGGAGGTTTCTACAATGCGCGTGTTCGCCCTCTGCTTGCTCTTGCCCTTGGTATCCGCGTTCGGCTGTAACAGCGCCGACAACGCCATCACCTGCGCTGACGTTTGCGACCGCTACCAGGAGTGCATCGACGAAGACTACGATGTCAGCGCCTGCGTCGATCGGTGCGAAAACGATGCGAGCAGTGACCAGGACAAAGAGCGCCGCCTGGAGTCCTGCGAGACGTGCCTCGACGACCGCTCGTGTACGGAGTCGGTGTTTGCGTGCACCACCGAGTGCGCCGGCATCGTGCCCTGAGCCGCTCACTCGTAGGCGATGTAAGTCGCTGACAGCATCCACAGCCCTCCTGTGTCCAGCCGGTTGAGGCTGATAGCAAAGTCGTGTACCCCGGGCGTCGCCAGGTCCAAGCTCTCGAGCACGTATGCCCGGGCGACGCTTCCCGTGCACCAGTTCGCGAGCGGCGCCCGCACGCTCACGATCGCGCCGCACGGATTTTCGGCGCAGTAGTCGAAGCCTGGTCCCATCGCCTCGCTGCGCGTCAGCGTGCACAACCTTTCGCAGTCGTCGCGCCAGGCCAAGAGCTCGTCACGGACGGCTCCGTCAAGCCAGAGCGCGCGCGCCGGCCCTCCCGCGCCCTCGCCGCCTGTGCCCGCAGAAGCACCCCGACTGCCGCCGCCCGCCGCGCCGCGCAGCAGAGTCGCACCCCGCCAGCACAGCACCGATCATCACCAGAGCCGCAGCTAGCCCGTGCGAGGTGGACGAGTCTTCGCTGGAAGCCGAGAGGTTGCGGTGGAGGAGTGCTTCGTATATATTAGCCCTATCAAGATGCGGCAACTCGTTCTCGAAGCGCGCAACGGATGGGGCGGTCGGCGCTCGGGGTCCGGTCGCAGGCGGCTCGGAGTCCGTTGGAGCACGCCGCATCGGGCGCGGCCGGCACATCGAGCGCGCAA
>DASQDA010000853.1:0-3138 GCA_035634435.1 Polyangiaceae bacterium | reverse complement strand
CGCCCCCGATGAACGCCACGCAGGCATCACTCGCCCTCCTTCTTCGAAGCCGTGGTCTGCAAGTACCAGGTAGGAGTGCAAGGGCTGCTGCATATTCGTGCGTATTCCGGACGCGCTTGAACGCCCGTTCCGAAGCGGCGTGAACGGTCGTTCCGAAAACACGTGAACGCTCATTCCGGAGGACTTGAACGCCCGTTCCGACGCACTTGAACGCGTCGGGCCAGGCGACCGAGGGAAGAAGCGGCGGGCAAATTGGCGGTGGGCCGCACGGTCGTCGAGTGCGCCGCGGAGCGGTGCGACGGCGGCGAGATGTCGGAGCGCCTGAGCATGCGGAAGATTCGAGAAGTACTTCGGTTGGCGGACGAGTGCGGCCGCAGTCAGCGTGAGATCGCAAGCTCACTGTCGATCGCGATCGGCACCGTGTGCGGGCACCTGCAGCGGGCGCGAGCGGCTGGTCTGTCGTGGGAACAAGCGCGCAGCATGAGCGACAGCGAGGTGGAGGCGGCGCTCTTTCGAGACGGAGGTCGCAATCAGGGAGTGCGTCGAGCGCCGATAGACTACGCGCACGTGCACCACGAGCTTCACAAAAGCACGGCCACGTTGGAGCTGCTGTGGGCCGAATACCAGGAGGCAGCCGCTGCGCGTGGCGATGGGAAGCCGTACCATTACAGCCATTTTTGCGAGCTATACGGCGCGTGGCGTGTCCGCCTGAAGCCATCGATGCGACGCGTCCACCGCGCCGGCGAGAAGGCCTTCATCGACTACTCCGGCAAGAAGCCAAGAGTCACGGATGCGACGACCGGCGAGATGCGTGAGGTGGAGCTCTTCGTGATGGTGCTTGGCGCCAGCAACTACACGTACGCAGAGGCAACCAGAACGCAGGGGTTGCGCGATTTTGTGGGCTCCACGATCCGTGGCTTCGAACACTTTGGCGGGGTGCCTGAGATGATCGTGCCTGACCAGCTTCGAAGCGCGGTGCGCGGACCTGATCGCTACGAGCCGGACATCAACGCGACCTACTTAGAGATGGCGCAGCACTACGGCGTTGCAGTGATGCCAGCGCGACCGAGGAAGCCGAAGGACAAAGCCAAGGTCGAAGGTGCAGTGCTGATCGTGCAGCGCTGGATCCTGGCTCGTTTGCGGCGCCGCACGTTTTTCACCATCGACGAGCTCAACCAAGCCATCTGGGAGCTGCTGGATGACCTGAACGCAAAGCCGTTTCAGAAGCTGGAGGGCTGCCGAGACACAGCCTTCGAGACGCTCGACAAGCCTGCTCTGCGAGCACTGCCGCCTGTGCGCTACGAGTTTGCCGATCGCCGGAGCGACGTGGGCGTGAACATCGATTACCACATTGAGTACGATAAGCGCTTCTACAGTGTGCAATTTCAGCGCGTGCGCCAGCGCGTCGAGGTGCGGGCGACGGCGACGCTGATCGAGATCTTTCATGACCATACTCGGATAGCAACGCATCGACGGAGCTACGGTCCACCCGGAACGTCGGTGACCGATCCGAGTCACCGCCCGCTGAACCACCGGGATCAGGTATGGCCACCGGAGAGGCTGGTTAGCTGGGGAGCGAAGTTTGGTCCTGCTGTCGCGAGGGTGGTGGAGCTGACGCTGGGACGCTACGCGAACCCTGAACAAGGCTACCGCGCCTGCCTCGGCCTACTGCGCACAGCGGAGCGGTATGGCGCAACGCGGATGAACGCAGGCTGCGAGCGAGCGCTGGGCGTGGGTATGCCGGGCGGGCCAAACCGGAAGTACATCGAATCGATTCTGAAGAAGGGGTTGGACCAGCAACCAGCCGCGGCTCAGCCGAGCCGCGGCGTGATGTCCGTGCACGAGAACGTGCGCGGCGCCGATTACTACGAAACAAAGGACAGCATACATTGACCACAATCGAAGAAACGCTGACGAAGCTCATCGAAATGCGGCTCACCAGCATGGCCCAAGCCGTACGCGAGCTGATGGATTCCGCGCCCGGCCATCAACTGTCTTTCGACGAGAAGCTCGGCTTGGTCGTCGACCGCGAATGGACCGAGCGCGACAATCGGCGCCTTTCGCGCCGGCTCAAGGAAGCAAAGCTTGCAACGAGAGCGTCGCTCGACAACGTGCTCTGCGATGCCGAGCGCGGCATCGACAAGGCAACCATGCGCGGCCTCTCGAGCTGCCATTGGGTCAAGTCAAAACACAACGTCGTGATCCTTGGCAAGACGGGCGTCGGCAAGAGCTACGTGGGCGCGGCGCTCGCGGACGCTGCCTGTCGCAGCGGCTACCGTGCGATCTTCTTCCGGGTGCCGCGACTGCTCGAAGAGCTCTCACTGGCTCGCGCCTCCGGCGCGTACGCATCGCTGCTTGGCAAGCTCTCGCGCATCGACGTCCTCGTGCTGGACGACTTCCTGCTCAATCCGATGACCGACGTGGAACGTCGCGATCTGCTCGAAGTGATCGAAGACCGCTACGACAAGACATCCACGGTGATCACCACACAGATGCCGACGAAAACTTGGCACGAAGCCCTTGGTGATCCGACAATCGCCGACGCCATCTGCGACAGACTCGTCCACAACGCGCACGTGCTCAAGCTGGGCGGGCCGTCGATTCGCAAGAAGAAAGCCTTGGAGAACCAAACCCAACCGGCCTGACCACCAGTCACTCGTCGCTCCGCTCCGATCAGCGCTCAAGTGCTCCGGAACGGCCGCTCAAGTCCGAGCGGAACAGGCGCTCAAGTTGAACGGAATACGCACACCAAGCCAGTCCTCTCCTCAGCGGTGCGTGCAGCATTCAGCGAGACGAGGCGCTCGAGGATTCGACGTCAGACAGACACTTGGGCCAGCCGTAGGCCTCAAACACCCAAGGAGTCCAGCTCGTCATGCATTTCCCTCAATACAGAAGACAGTCCCTCCGCGTGCACTTTCTGGTCTTTAGCACTTGTGGGCGTGCACCGCGACCCGCGGATAGACGGTGAAGAGCGCCACACAGGCGGGTCGGCCTTCAGAAGAGCCGAGCTGCGAAGCGTCCTCGCAGGGGTCGGTAGCGAGCCGCGGACCGGATTGCAGCCGCACCCGTAGTTGGGGGTGATGCGAGACTGCAATCGCGCTAAGATTGGCCGGTGAACGGCGTGCGCGACATCCTCGA
>DASQDA010000852.1:0-14117 GCA_035634435.1 Polyangiaceae bacterium | reverse complement strand
GCGCCGCCACGTCGCCCAGGGGGGCGACTCGGAGCCAGCACGCTAGTGGCGAGCTCGCCGTACGCCTGAGCCGGCTCGCCCAGGCGTAAGAGCGCGCGGCCGGCGAGCACGCGTGGCTCGACTTCGGCAGGACGCAGCGTTCGGGCAGCTCGCGCCCGGTCGAGGGCAGCGCGCGGCGTGCGCGCGAGCTCCGCGTAGCCGCGCGCCAGCACCTCGCAAAACCGCTGCGCCTGCTCGCCGCGCGCGCGCCCCCAGAGCTCCCTCGCCGACGAGCTCGGTGCTGCCCTGCAGATTGCTGGGCGCGGGCTACCTCGAGCGAGCGCCTCGAGCGGAACGGGCGCGCTCGGTGACGCGAGCGCTCCGAGGAGGGTGACGGCGAGCGCCGGAGAGAGCGGCGACACGCCCGCAGGCTAGCACGCTGGGCGAGCCCGGGCTCAGGGGGCGGCCGAGCGTCCCACGAAGGGGTTGTGCAGCACGATGGTCTCGCCCCGGCGGGCTCCGACGCTGACCAGATAGAGAGGGACCTGCGTCTGTTCCTCGATAAAACGCACGTAGGCTCGGGCTGCCTTGGGCAGATCGTCCAGCACGCGCGCGCCCTCGATGCGCTCGGTCCAGCCTTCGAGCTCCTTGTAGATCGGCGTGACCCGGCCGGAGCTCTCGAGCTCGTCGATGGGAAAGTCCGAGATGCGGCCTGCAGGGGTGTCATAAGCAACACACACCTTGATACGGTCCATGCCGGTCAGAACGTCGAGCTTGGTGAGCGCCAAGCCGTCCAGACCGTTGACGCGAGCCGCATAGCGCAGACCCGGTAAATCGAGCCAACCGGTGCGGCGGGGCCGACCCGTCACCGAGCCAAACTCTGCGCCCACTTCGCGAAGGTGGCGACCGTCTGCATCGTCGAGCTCCGTCGGGAAGGGGCCCGCGCCGACGCGCGTCGCGTACGCCTTGGTGATGCCGAGCACCGTATCGATGCGGTTTGGCCCAATGCCCGCGCCGATGGCGGCGCCCCCCGAGACAGCCGAGCTCGAGGTCACGAACGGGTAAGTGCCATGATCCAGATCGAGCAAGGTGCCTTGCGCGCCTTCCAACATCACGCGTTCGCCGCGACGAATGGCGTCGTCGACGAGTGACGAGGTACTGCCCAGGAGCGGGACCAAGCGCTCGGCGGCTACCTTGAGCGGCTCGATGATCCCTGAAAGCTCGGGCAGCGTGCCGCCTAGCGCCAGGATCACCGGAGCCCAGCCTTCGAGAGCCAACCCGATGCGCTCGCTCAAGCGGCCCAGATCGCGCAGCTCACCGGCGCGGACGCCGGTGCGTCGTGCTTTGTCCTCGTAGGCAGGTCCAATGCCCTTCTTCGTGGTGCCGATGGCGTTCCCTTCCCGCGCCGATGTCTCGCGCAGAGTATCGACCAGCACGTGATAGGGCAGGATCAGGTGCGAGCGATCGCTGAGCACCAGACGCTTGCCAAGGTCCGTGTGCCCTCGGCGCACCAGCTCGTCCATCTCGCCAAGCAACACTTCCGGATCCACGACCATCCCCTGGCCCAGGACGCAGCGCGTGCCGCGCCGCAGGATTCCGCTCGGCAACAGGCGCACCACCAGCTTGTCGTCGCCGACGACCAGCGTATGCCCGGCGTTGGGGCCACCCGCGTAGCGCACGACCATGTCGGCGAACTCGGTGTAGATGTCGACGATTTTGCCTTTGCCCTCGTCGCCCCATTGAGCGCCCACCACCACTACTGCCGACATACGATGTCCTTTCCGGAGCTGCCCGGACCGGGTGTCGATCGGGCAAGAAGCATTGCAACCAGAGTCGAAGGATCCCGACGGAGCGTCTCGCTGCTACCGCTAGCCACCTCGGTGACGCGGAGCGAGTCCACATCGACTTCGACCAGATGCGAGTAGCGCCACGCGCGGGCGTGCGCCAGTGCGTTCTCGTCGGGAGCCACGGCCGCGGCGAACCCGGCGCTGCGCAGCGTGGGGGCGAGCTCGGCCGCCTGCGCAATCAGCAGCAGGCGCGCGGGGAGCGGCGAGACCTTGCCGGCGCGCGTGAGCGCCCAGCCCAGGTCGTCGAGCTCGAACGCAAAACCAACGGCCGGACGCGGAGCCCCAAAACGCTCGAGCAGCCCGTCATAGCGGCCGCCAGCTCCGATAGCTCGCCCCGGACCGTGGGCGTAGATTTGAAACAGCGAGCCGGTGTAGTAGGCGAAGTCGCGCGTCTCGCTGAGGTCGACCAGCACGCTCGGCGCCAGCTCCGCTGCGCAAGCGGCGTCCCAGAGCTTGCGTAGCTCGTTCAAAGCCGGCGCCGCGGCAGTACCGCTCAGCACGCGCTCGGCGCGAGGCCAGATCTCCTCTGCGCCATGCAAGCTGGGCAGCGCCGCCAGCGCCGAAAGCTCGCGTGCGGGTAACCCGTGCTGCTCGGCGCGGCGCACCAGCTCACTTTCGTCTTTGACCTCGAGCGCCTCCAGCACCGCCCGCGCTCGAATAGCATCGAGCGGCTCCACGAGCGCGGCGGCGATGCGCGCATGCCCCAGATCGAGCACGAACTCGCTGAGCCCGCTGGCGCGCACGGCTGCGGTCGCCACGCTCAATACCTCCAGGTCTCCGCCCGGGCCCTCGCGGCCGATGAGCTCAATGCCTGCCTGCGGGACCTGCTGCTGTCGCCGCGCGCGCTGGCGCTGTCGGCGTAACACGGAGCCCTGGTAACAGAGCCGGGCTGGACCTGGCTCGCCAGCCAGGCGCGTCGCCAGCAGGCGGGCGATCTGCGGGGTCATGTCGGGCCGCAGCGCCACAATCGCACCGCTCTCTGGCTCCACGAAGCGCAACACCTCGTAGTTGGGCTGTCCCCCGAGGCCGCGGTCGACGACTTCCGTGAACTCGAACAGCGGCACGGTGACGCTTTCGTAGCCGTGCAGCTGAAAACATTCGACGACGCGTCGCCCGAGCTCCGCGTGCCGATAGGCCTCCGGCGGCAACAAATCACGCATTCCTGCGGGAACCGGATGAGCCAAGGGCGAATCGCCAAGGGCCGTCGGCGTGAGGCCGTGCCGCGGATCCGCCAGCGGAAGATAGGTCGAGAGCGCCAAAGCGGGCGGAGTCTATCAGAGAATGCCGAAGTGCAAGCTCCGGTGGTGCCCGCTCGACGTCCAGTTCCCGAGACCACCCCCAGCGCTCGTGATATGGCAATCAAACCATGACGTTGCAGCAGGAAGGCCCGGCGCTCGACATCCGAGAGCGGGGAAATGATGCGAATGGACAACCCCTCACCCTCGACCGCAGGCTGTTCATGCAGCTTCTGGTGTTCGAGTGCGAGCGCGAGCTAGCGCCTTCCATCGCGCTCGGACAGCTCAGCCAGGCCCTGGGGGCGCTCAGCGTTGGCAGTGTCGTGTATGAAGACGTGAACCACCCGCGTGGCCTCGCCTTGCTGACCTTTAGCGAGAACCCCGAGGATTTCGTGCAACAGGTGCGGCCCGCGCTGCTCGCGCCCGCGCTCGCGCCCCTTCGGCTGCGGCCGGAATTCACGATGTTGGGTCGCACTTACTCGACCGGCTTCGAGCAAGATCTCGCGTTTTGGTTGCTGCAACGCCCGCAGCAGACGGTGCTGAACGAGGCGTGGCCCTGGTCGATCTGGTATCCGCTCAAGCGCAAGGGCGGCTTCGAACGCCTGGAGCCTCGCGACAAGGGCGGGATCATGCGCGAGCACGGCTCCATCGGTCGTTCGTATGGCGAGGCCGACCTGGCGCACGACGTTCGGCTCGCTTGTCACGGCCTGGACGCCAACGACAACGATTTCGTGATCGGCTTGCTCGGCAAGGCGCTGCATCCGCTCTCGCATGTGGTGCAGGCGATGCGCGCGACGCGCCAAACGGCGGAGTTCATGGAGCACATGGGCCCTTTCTTCGTGGGTCGAGCGGTGTGGCGCAAGCCGGCATCGAGCCTGCCTTGAGTACCCTCTCACGCGCCAAGGTGCGCGCCGTGGTGTTCGACCTGGATGGCACGCTGATCGACTCACGCGGCGACATCGCTCGTGCCGCCAATCACGCTCTTGTCGAGCACGGGTTCGTCGCGCTACCCGAAGAGCAGATCGCTCACTACGTCGGCGACGGCGCGCGGCGGCTGCTGGTCCGCGCTGCGAACATCGAGCCAACGGATCCCCTCGTCGAGCTACTCTATGCGAGCTTCATCGGGTACTACACGCAGCACCCGACCGAGCTCACCACCTTTTGCCCTGGTGCCGAAGCGGCGCTGGCGGCCCTGGCAGACATGCCGTTGGCGCTGTGCACGAACAAGCCGCGCATTACCACCGAGCGCGTTCTGGACGGCCTCGGCATCGCACGGCTCTTCAGGGTCGTCTCGGCGGGTGGCGACTTGCCCGTCCACAAACCCGATCCGGGCCCCGTGCTCCAGGTGGCCGCGCAGCTGGGGCTATTGCCGAGCGAGCTGGTGATGGTGGGCGACGGAGCTCAAGATGTCGGCGCCGGGCGAGCTGCCGGTGCGCACACCATCGGTGTGCTCGGAGGTATCCAAGCCGAGGAGCGGCTGCTCGCGGCGGAACCCGAGCACTTGATTCACACGCTCTTCGAGCTGCCTGAGCTGGTGCGACGGCTGAGCTGACGCACCCAATGCGAACGGAGAGAGCTCGTCGTCCGACGAACCCTCTCCGTTACCCCCGCAGTGTTGTCGTTAACAGCGTGCTCGCGGCGCGATCACTCCGTAGCCCAGTTGACCCACATGCCGTCGAGCTCCCAGGCCTGGACAGCGGCAGGGGTGGGGAATGCTCCCGTTTCGGATTCGATGACGCTCGCCGCAGGGCCGGCCGCTTCCAGGCACTCCGCGAGGCTGAACGGCGCGGGGTCGGGGTCAAGCACGTTGCTTGCGTCCGCGGTGAAGACGGTCTCATCGTCGAAAAGCGTGTCGTTGTCCGTGCCGTCAGCTGCGCCGAGGCCGGTGAGCAACTCCCAGGCCTTGGAGTTCTCGATGACGACGTCGCCGCTCGCGAATGCATTGCGCGTATCGATGCCGTATTCGAACCCCACCAGGGCAAGATTGTCGAACGTGCCCTGCACCAGCTCGCGAAGCACCATGCCGAAGTGAGGCCCGGTAACGCCCGATTCTTCGCCAGTGCTGCACAACGTGGCATCTCGCACCGTGAAGTTGGTGCGAGGTTCGCTTCCATCATTGATGCTGTCGAGCTCGAAGCCGTTCGGGTCCTCGGAGTCGACCGAATCGGCGTCGCGCCGGCCGAACCAGTACCGCCCGCCGCCGGCCCAACCTTCGTCGCCATCGAAGTAGTCGTCGCCGCAGTTGTTCGCGATGAGGTGGCTGGCTTCCACGGTGCCACCCCACCACTCGAAGCAGTCGTCGAGCGTATTGCTGACCATGACGTGGTCGATCTGCGTGCCGTTGCCGACGCCTGCCATTGACAAGCCGTTGACTTCTTGGCCTTCGAGGATCACGTAACCGCCGTACTCGATACGTACGTAGCTCAGCACGCCGCTGTCATCTTCGGCCAGGCTGCCGCCATAGGTGAAGTCATCCTCCGTGAGACCCTCGTAGCGGGCGGTGGTGCCGCCGCCGGGGCGCGTGATGGGCGCCCTTCCGAGGAGCACGATGCCGCCCCATTGCCCAGCCGCTCGCGTCGCGGGTGGTGTCGGCTCTTGGCTCGTGAACAGAATGGGCGCGTCTGCGCTTCCTTCGGCCTCGATGCGCCCGCCTTGGAGCACCGCTAGAATGCCCGCGGGTTCGGCGGTGCCTTCGAGGCGCGTGCAAGGCGGAATCGTCAGCGTGGCGCCATCGTGGACCTTGACCATCCCATTGATGGTCCAAACGACGTCGTTCGTGAGCTCCAGATCCTCGTCGATATCGAGTGGAAGCTCCTCACGCTCGAGCCCTTCGCCGGATAGATCACAGGCGGTGGGAGGCATGCCGCCAGCGCCCGCTTCACCGCCGGGCTCGCCAGCGTTGCCGCCATTGGTGTTGCCGGCCGTCGCTCCGCCGCCTTGGCCGCCGCGACCACCGGTCGTGCTGCCGCCGCTGCTGTTGCCTGCGGAGCCACCGGTGTTCTGTCGGCCGCCGGTACCTTCCGGAGAGTCACCGTCGTCGTCACCACAGGCACTCAAAGAGAGTGGCATTGCCAGCAAGGCGACAATGGCACAAGAGGACAATTTATTTCGCATCTGCAAACCTCCAAAGAACGCGGAGTATTGACTCCAACCGTTACGGGCACATGAAAGCCTGGTGACGTTTGCGGAACGGAACGCTCGCCAGAAGCACTTCTGGCAAGCCGGGTAAGCGGCCGCCTCTCAGTAATCGTACGCGGCCGAAACACCGAACGATACACCGTCGGTGTAACTACTCACCGCAACGTCGTCACCAGCGCTGCAGCTGAAGTGCCAGGTGCCACCGAAAGCGCCATCACCACAACCCTGCGTCATCAACACCCTCGAGTTGAGGAGATTGCGTGCCTCTAGCTTCACGCTGAGCTTTTCCAGCAGCCCCTGCTGAATCGAGAGGTCGAGCAATGAGCGAGGGTGTTCGTAAATGTCACTCAGCCCGCCACTTCCGACCTGTGCCACGCGCGGGCCGACTACGTTGTAGAGCAGGCGGGCGCTGGTCCGGGTCTTCTCGCCCGTGTAGTCGAGTGCCAGATTGAACACCCACGGCGCTTGATTGACCAACGGTCGCGACAGGTTGGTGAGCTCGACCGAGGTTTCTTTGCGAATGTCGATGGCCGAGTGCGCGAGCGTCAGGTTGCTGACGACGCTGAATGCGTCCAGCGCGCTGGAGAACACGCCGAGATTGCGACGCGCTTCTAGCTCCACACCGAGGAGCGTGGCTCCCTTGGCGTTGCGATAGGTGAGCGAGCCCTGGTCGCCACCGCCGAGGATGACCGGCTCGATGGGATCGCGAAAGTCCTTGAAGAATGCGCTAAAAGCCAGCACGTCCTTGAGGTTCGGAAAGTATTCGACACGCGCGTCGACATTGGTGATGCGGGTGATCTGCAGATCGGGATTTCCGCCCGTGACGCGGCCGCCAAAGTAGTCCTGGAAGGTGAAGGGAGCCAGCTCGCGGAGCTGTGGTCTTGCGAGGGTGCGAGTTATGGAACCGCGTACTTTTGTCTTCGGCGTTGCACTCCAGGTGGCGCTCAAAGCCGGCAAGAGGTCCGTCTGGCTGATGCGAGCCCCCGGCGGCGCCTCCTGCGTTCCGAACTGATCGTAGGGCGTGATGGTCTGGTAGGTGTGCTCGATGCGCTCGCCCACCACCACGCGGACCTGGCTGCCCAGCGGCAAGTCCGCCATCAGATAGCCGGCGTAGACATTCAGGTTAGCGTCGTAGGCGTCCTGGGGCAGGGTGCTTTCGTCGATAACCAGTACCGTCCCGATGTTCTCCGGCACGAAGAGGGCGTCGTTGCAGGCGTCGAACTCACCCGGTGGACAGGGACTCGGCCGGGGTATGCCGCGTCCGCGACCGGGTTCCAGGCGCAAGCTGCGCGAGGTGAAGCTTCGGTCGCGCAGGCTCACCAGACCGCCAAACTTCAGGTTGGTGTTGGGTGTCATGAGAGGCTGCGTCCAGTCGAGACCACCCCCGTACTGCTTCTCCGCTTGGTCCGAGAAGAAATGGCGTCCGCTCTCGGGAGCCTCGGTGAAGAAGTAGTCCGGCGACGTGCCCTGGCGGCCACGGCCCCAGACCGTGTCGCGTCGGTCGGGCTCATCACGCGTCGCGCCCGAAAGCACCAGGTTCCAATCCAAGTCCGCGCCGTTCAGGCCCTGGAACAGATGCTCTCCGCTGACCACGCCCAGGTTGAGGCCGCGTGTTACGAAGCCCAGGCGCGTGGCGTGGATGTCTTGTTCGCGCCCCTCGTGAAAGCCGGTGATGTACTGGGTGCGGTTGTCGGCAAGCGTGCTGCGCAAGCCGAGCAGAGAAAGGCGATGGTACGTCGAGAAGCGATAGGTGGCGCTGGCGAACCCACCCCAGTTTACGCCTTCGTTGCCGCTCGTGACGCGGTAGTCGCGCTGCGCGGAGAGCCCGCGGGGATCGTCTTGAATCCGCGCGCCTCGGAAAATGCGCAATACTTCGTTGCGCCTCACACTGTATCCGCGGCTATAGCTCAAGCTTCCGATGACACCCAGCTTGCTAGAACCTCCGAGCTTCCAGCCGTTTCCGGCCACCACCGACACCCCGTGATCGGGCGGTGTGCCGCCGCGTTGCGCGCTCATGTAACTGTTCAATCGGAGCCCCGCAGCGCGCCGCTCGTCCTCGGTGATCGGGTCGCCGTTCCGCTTGCGTGCTCCTTGTGCGAGCGAGTGCGTCGGGAAATCTTTCGGCAACGCACGGGTGCCGTCGTCGATGCCGAGGAAGTCGAGGTCGCCACCACGCGACGTGAGGCGTTCGCGGAAGGTACTGTTGGTGTTGACGGCGCCGCGCGCTGAAATCTGGAACACCAGCTCATCGGGGATCTCGCGCGTCTCGATGCGCACCGAGCCGCCGGCGAAGTCGCCCGGCGCATCCGGAGTGAAAGTCTTGACGATGGTCAGCGAGCTCAAGACACCCGTCGGGAAGAGGTCGAGCGGCACCGCCGCGCGGTCGGGCTCCGGGCTCGGCAGTGGAATGCCGTTGATGAGCGCGTTGGTGTAACGCTCACCCAGGCCGCGCACGAACACGAAGCGACCTCCGACGATGGTGGCGCCCACCACGCGCTGAGCGGCCTGCGCGGCATTGCGGTCCGTTCCCTTCGAAATCTCGCTGCGGCCGACCCCGTCGCCGACCACGGTCGCGCGTTGTCTGGCAAGGATGGTCCCCTCGAGCGAGGTCTTGTCGGCCTCTTCGATGATGTCCGTCACTTCGACGGCGCCCTCGTCGGGGACGAGCTTGGCGTCCAGGCGCGAAACCTTGCCCGCGGCGATGATCACGCCGGCGAAACGCTGCGTCTTGTGCAGCTCGTAGGAGACGCGAATCTCGTATCTGCCCGGAGGAAGCTCCAGCCGAAAGCGACCCTCGAGATCGGTGATCGTCGTGACCTTGCTGCCGACCACTTGCACTGGCGCTTCGATCAGGGGCTCTCCGAGCTCGGTATCGGTGATGACGCCCCAGACCACGCCTTTGCCGGCCGGAGGCGCGCGGGAAGGGTCCTCTTCGTCGAGCAACGCCTCGTCCTCGGCTTCCGGCTCGGCAGCGGCCTCGCTCGGCGGTTCGGCGGGGGCGGGCTCAGGTTCCGCGGCGTCCTCCGCCGCAGGAGGAGCCCCCTCTTCCGGGTCGGGCACCTGATCTTCCTCACCTTCGGCCCCTTCGGGATTTCCCGGCGGCTCAGCGCCGGGCGGTGCGGTTTCGGGCGATTGAGCGTGAACCGCAGCAGCGCAAAGGACACTGCAGATAAAGGCGCAACTCAGGGAAGAAGCAAAGACAATGGGGCGAATGGCCATACAGCGAGGGCGATGCTGCAGCGGCGGGGTGACCGCGCCATGACCGCTTCGTTAAGCAGCGGCAACCTTTCGATGACATTCCCAAGGCGCGCGCCTCCCACTGGGCCGTGCAGCAATGCTGCGCCTCCCGGCACGAGCCTTCCGCGGCGCGGG
This sequence comes from Polyangiaceae bacterium, assembly GCA_035634435.1. Taxonomy (GTDB): domain Bacteria; phylum Myxococcota_A; class Polyangia; order Polyangiales; family Polyangiaceae; genus PMG-095. Next base: position 4,546 of record DASQDA010000852.1, on the reverse strand, counting down.
CAGTCAGCCTGGCGTCTGGCAGCTAGCGTGGCAGAATGGCGCCCCTCGCGGGCGTTGCTCTTGCCGCGATTGCGGCACGAGCGAGCACCCCACCTGTACGCCGGACGTTCCCTGTGGAATGCCGCGCCGCTGCCTCCGCCGCTGCCCCGCCCATGTCCGAAGCTCCGCTCTATCAGTGCCTCCCGCAACACCCTAACCCGAGCGGCGACGAAATCCTCGAAGGTTTCCTGCGCTACACGAGCGAGATCGGGCTCACGCTGTATCCGCACCAGGAGGAGGCGATCCTGGCGGTGATGCAGGACAGCAACGTCATCCTGCACACGCCCACCGGCTCGGGCAAATCACTCGTTGCCACGGCTGTGCACTTCAAGGCTCTCGCCGAAGGCAGGCGCTCCTTCTACACCTGCCCGATCAAGGCGCTGGTGAGCGAGAAGTTCTTCGCCTTGTGTCGCGAGCTCGGCCCGGATCGGGTGGGCATGATGACCGGCGATGCAACCGTCAATCGTGACGCCAGCGTGATCTGCTGCACGGCCGAGGTGCTCGCAAACATCGCGCTCGCCAGCGGGTCGGCCGCAGATATCGACTACGTCGTGATGGACGAGTTCCACTACTTTTCCGACCGCGACCGCGGCGTGGCCTGGCAGGTGCCGCTATTGACGCTGCCGCAGGCGCGCTTCGTGTTGATGAGCGCGACCCTGGGGGACGTGTCGCTGTTCGAGCGCACGCTCGAGCAGCACACCGCGGCGGAGGTGGTCACCGTCAAGTCCGTGGAACGGCCCGTGCCGCTGCGCTTCGAATACCAGCAACGCCCTCTCCACGAGGCGATCAACTCACTGGTGGGCGCGTCGAAGGCACCTGTCTACGTGGTGAGCTTCACGCAACGGGGCTGCGCCGAAACGGCTCAGGACCTCTTGAGCCTCGACTTCTGTAGCAAGGAAGAAAAGAAAAAGCTGCAGGCGACCCTGGTCGGCGAGAGCTTTCGCAGCCCCAACGGCAAGGACATGCAGAAGCTGCTGCGGCACGGCATTGGCATCCACCACGCCGGTCTTTTGCCGCGTTACCGCCTGCTCGTGGAGAAGCTCGCGCAGCAGGGGCTGCTCAAGATCATCTGCGGAACCGACACGCTGGGCGTGGGCGTCAACGTTCCCATCCGCACGGTGCTGTTCACCAAGCTTTGCAAGTACGACGGCGACAAGGTGCGCATTCTGAGCGTCCGCGATTTCCAGCAGATATCCGGCCGTGCGGGCCGCAAGGGCTTCGACACCGAGGGCTTCGTGGTGGCGCTCGCACCCGAGCACGTGGTGGAAAACCTGCGCCTGGAAGCGAAGGCGCAAGCCGGGAAAGCCAAGCGCGGCAAGATCGTCAAGAAGAAGGCTCCCGAGTGGGGCTACGTGCACTGGGACGCTGCCACCTTCGACCGCTTGGTGCAGTCCGAGCCCGAGCCGCTGATGTCCCGCTTCCGCGTCTCGCACGGTATGTTGCTGCAAGTGCTGAGCCGGAACGAGGACGGCTGTCGGTCCATGAAGCGCCTCGTCAAGGATTGCCTGGAGCCCGAGGCGCAGAAGCGTCGTCATGGCAAACACGCCTTGGTGTTGCTGCGCTCGCTCTGGCAAACCGGCGTCATCGATTTTCGCCCACGCGAGGAGGGCGGCGGCATCAGCGTCAATGCCGAGCTGCAGCGTGACTTTTCGCTCTTCCACGCGCTCGGTTTGTACCTGATGGACGCCGTGGAGCGACTGGACATCGAGAGCTCCAGCTACGCGCTCGACGTGCTCACTCTGGTGGAGGCCATCGTCGAAGATCCGGAAGTGGTGTTGAAACAGCAGGTCGACAAGCTCAAGACCCAGAAGATGGCCGAGATGAAGGCCGCCTTCGTCGAATACGAGGCGCGCATGGCGGAGCTCGAAAAGATCGAGCACCCCAAGCCCAACCTGGAATTTCTGCAGGCAAGCTTCGAGCTCTTCGCCAAGGATCATCCCTGGGTGGCGCAGGGCAGCCTGCGCCCGAAGTCCGTCGCCCGCGAGATGCTCGAGAGCTGCCATTCCTTCAGCGGCTACGTCAAAGAATACGGCCTCTCGCGCTCGGAAGGCGTCCTTTTGCGCTACCTCACGGACGTGTACAAGACCCTGGTACAGACGGTACCGGAGCTCGCGCGAACACCGGAGGTCAGCGAGATGATCGCGACGTTCGGCTCGCTCGTGCGCGGCGTCGATTCGAGCTTGCTCGACGAGTGGGAGCGCCTGCGCGACCCCACTCGACCGGTGCTCCCGGACGACGACGGCGCAGCGAGCGCCGAGGCCGCGCTGAGCTCGCGTTTGCTGACGGCGCTGGTGCGTAATCTGCTCGTCTCGTTCCTTCGCGCGTTGCAGAACCGCGACTTCGAGAGCGCGCTCGACCTCGTCGAGCCCGGCCCCGTCGCGTGGTCGCCGCTCGATCTGGAAGGCGCGGCGCGGCAGCTATTCGCCGAGGGCGTCCCCATTCGCCTCGACGCCCAGGGCCGCAGCCCCAGCAACACGCGCATCGAGCCCGACGGCGAGGTCTGGCACGTGACCCAGAGCATCATTCTGGGTGACGAGATCAGCGAGTACGGCGTGCGCGGACGCGTGAACGTGGCGCGTTCGACGCTGGAGCGCCGCGCGGTGTTCGAGCTCGATCACTTTGGCGTGCTCTGATCGGTGTTGGCGGCGGCCCCGTCCGCGCCGGCGCCGGGCCCGATCAGGCGCTGCACCGCTGCCTTCAAATCGTCGAACAGCAGCGGCTTACCGAAGAAGGCCACCACCTGCGGCGCTGGGCCGACTTCCTGCGGGCGATTCGCGCTGATCATGATCACGGGAATGTGCTGCAGCTTCTCCTCGCGGTTCATCGCCTTGCAGAGCGCGACGCCGTTCATCCTCGGCATCATGTAGTCCGTGATCACGAGCTCCACTGGCTCTTTGAGCAGCGTCTCCATGGCCTCTTGGCCGTCGGCGGCCATCAGGGCTCGGTAGCCGTGTGCCTCCAGCAGCAGCGCCATCACCTCGAGCGCGGCAAATTCGTCCTCGACGACCAATACGGTTGCGGCAGCCGGCGGCATCGGCGCTCGTTAGCGTGCCCCGAGACCTGGCTTACGGTTGCGGCGACCTTCGAGCGCCTCTCCGCCAGTGCTCATGATCTCTTCGGCTCCGTCCACGTCCTCTGCAATCGACATGCCGTGCGGGGTAAGGCGGAACTCGCGAAGCTGGGTGTTGTGCGCGCTCGTGCGTTGCTTCACGACCGACAGCATGCGCCGCAGCTCAGTGCCGAGCGTCAAGTACTCGAGGAGAATCAGGTTCTCCGCCAGCGCGGAGGTGCCCTCGACCTTCAGCTCGATTTCGGGTCCGCGAGCCTTCGTTGTCTCGTCGGTGATGAGGGTCGTCACGTCCAGCGCCCGCAGCTCGTTGGTGAGCGCGGTTAGATAGCGCATCATGCGATAGGGCTCGACGGCAGCGGCGCGCAATCCTTCCAGGCCGTCGATGACCAGGCGCTTCACCCTTCGGCTGCGCACTGTCTCCAGCAGACGGGCGGCGAGCGCGTCGAGGCAGTGCTCGTGCGAGCCCTGCCAGATTTGCGCGAAGTGGCCCGCCTTCTCGTACTGTCGCAGGCGCAGGCCCACCTGATCGGCGGCCGCCAGCAGGCGCGGTGGCGACTCGTAAAAACCGAAGTACAGGGAGCTTTCGCCGATGGCGGCGCCCGCGTCCAGAAAGTGCATCGCGAGCGTGGTCTTGCCGCTTCCCGTGAACCCCAGAATGACGGAGGTGGTGCCGTTCAAGATTCCGCCGCCCAGCAGCTCATCGAGCGTCGAGATGCCGGTGCTCAGACGTCGGGTGCTGGCCTCGGGGGGATGCGTTTGCGAGCTCAGCAGCTCCTCCGTACGCGGATAGACGCACAGCCCCCCGCTATTCAGCACCAGCTCCTGGCGACCCAGGAGGTGGGCGCTACCCCTGAACTTGACGACCTCGAAGGTTCGCAAGGTGCGCCCTTGAAGTTGCTCGACGGCAAGCTCGAACAAGCTGTCCATGATGGTGAGCACGGGCCCATTGGCCTCGCCAGCGGACATGTTCGCCAGCAACAAGGGCGTGCAGTTGGTCATCAAGCCCAAGCTCTGCAACTCGATTAGGAATTCCCGCAGCGCAACATTACTGCCGGCCATGTCTCGAGCTGGTGCAAGGCCGTCGAGCACCAGCAACGTCGCTTTCTCGTCCTGGATCACCTGCCGCACGAGCCCCAGCAAGCCCTGCAGGCCTTCGTCGCGTAGGGTCTTGTAGGCCCCCACATAAGTGAGCTCGCGGTTCAAGAAGGCGGGGTCGAAGAAGCTGAAGTGCCGCAGGTTCCTCACCATGCTGGCGTGGGACTCGGCCAGCAGGGTCACGTAGACGGCGCGCTCCCCGCGGCGCACGTGCGTGAAGCACAGCTGATTGCCGAACGTAGTCTTGCCCGCGCCAGGCCGCCCCATGGCGAGATAGCTCGCACCACGCACCAAGCCGCCGCCGATGATGCTGTCGAGCCCGGGCACCCCGCTAGGAAGCCG
>DASQDA010000851.1:0-8740 GCA_035634435.1 Polyangiaceae bacterium | reverse complement strand
CGCCGAGCGCGGCTGCCGGTGGAACGCCGAGCGCGGGTACCGGTGGAACGTTGAGCGCGGGTGCCGGTGGAACGCCGAGCGCGGGTGCCGGTGGAACGTTGAGCGCGGGTGCCGGTGGAACGCTGAGCGCCGGTTCGGGCGGGAAGCCAAGCGCGGGTGCCGGTGGCACGCCCAGCGCGGGTACCGGCGGCGCGGTCGGCGCCAAGGCACAGTATTTTGCGGATTTCAACAGCGGCACCAGCTTGGCGCCTTTCACGCCCTGTTGGGCGTGGGCCCCGAACTACGCCAAGGTCGTCGACCAAGCCGTCGAGTTTTTCTACTCGCAGGCCGCCTATGACGCCAATCCGAGGCGGGAAATGGCGGGGACGGAGATCTGCGCGCCCTTCGAGACCTTCACCGACGGCTGGTACGGCTTCAAGTTGTACCTCCCTTCGCCGGGCCTTCCCGATGCCGAGACCATCATCACGCAGGTGTTCCAGCAAGGCGCCTGCAACTCATGGGCGGCGCACCTCGATATGATCGCCGGCGACCTCGTCATTCAGCATCGCAGCTCGTGCGGCACGCCCACCCAAGCAGTGGTCTACCCGAACGTGCCCCTCGATACCTGGGTCCCGGTCATCATGTACTTCAAGGCCTCCAACAACGGTAACGGTGCCTTCAAGGTGTGGGTGAACGGAGCACCTAAAGACGCTCCAAGTTACAATCGCACCAACATCAACTTCGGTTTCGGCGTGTGGACCAACGGCACCACGCTCGCGCCCGGCAACCGGCTCTCCCACAAGATGGGCCTGTACAACCGCACGGGCGGCGACCGGCGCCTCCGCTTCGACGACATCGCCCTGCAACCCGGCAACCCACCCGACGCTTACGATCGCGTGAGCCCTTAGCGGTCGATCAGCAGCGCGGTTGCGCGTGTGCAGCGCCGATCGTGCGATCTGCTCCAAGGGCCGCTGATGCGCGACGATCCGCTCACACCCTTCGGCGAAGCTTCCCGCTAAAACCCCGGAGCAGTCGCCTCACGGGGCGGAAGCGGAGCGGGGTCGAGCGCCAACGTGACCGGCGGGATCTCGGCCAAGGCAGCCCGTGCGAGGCCGGACAGGCTCATGGCGATCCGCCGCCGGAGAAATGGCAGTCTGCCGATGACGCGAAGGAGCGCGTTTCGCAGAAGGCGCTGAAGCGAGCTCCGCATGGTCGCCATCGTGGTCAGGCGATCTGCGATTCCGATCACTTGCGCTGCGGCGGGCTGCCGTAGCGCCTGATAGAGGTCAATGGCCGCTTCCTCGCGCAGGCCGCTCGTGACATCGGCCAGCAGCCGCCCGAGCACGACTGCATCGACGATGCCGGTATTCATGCCCTGACCACCCGCGGGGCTGTGCACGTGCGCCGCGTCGCCCATCAGCAGCAGGCGACCATGGCGGTACGAAGTCGCCAGGCGATGGTGCAGCCGGAAGCGCGAGCTCCAGGTCACGTCGAGCACGCGGCACCGACGATCCGCCGGGCCGCGGCTATCGAGCAGTGCCTGAACGTCTGCCGCGCTGGGTTGCTCGGGGGCATCTTTCAATGTCGCGACGACGCGGTAGGTGCCGCCGGGCAACGGCGCCACCACCACCACACCGTCCGGGGAAAAGAACAGCGACACTTCGTCCGGTGCGGGCGCGCGATCGAGATGGACGTCAGCCAGCACGAACGACTCCGGGTAGCTCGCGCCCTCGAACTCCACGCCAGCGGCACAGCGCACCAGGCTGTGCATGCCGTCCCCACCGATCACCCATTTTGCTGAAATTTCTCGCCGCTCACCCTTCTCGGTCACCGTCACGCGGGCGCCGGTGGGCCCTTGCTCGATGCTCTCTGCGGTCGCTCCGCGGCGAATGTGCCCGCCCAGCTGCTCGATCCGCTCTGCCAACACCGCCTCGGTGACGTTCTGCGGCAACATGAGCAGGTAGGGGAACGCAGACGGCAAGCTCTCGAACCCGAGCTTCAAGAGAGCGTGGTCGCGATCGCGAATCGTGAAGGTGTCGAGCTTCAGCCCGAGTGACGTGAGACGCTCCGTTACGCCCAGCTCTCGTAGCGACTCGAGGGTCTGGGCATGGATGACGCCGGCGCGAGACGTGTTCTGCCCCTGCTCCAGGCGATCGATCAGCACGTGGGCGACGCCGCGCTGGTGCAGGGCGATCGACAGCGATAGTCCGGTCGGTCCGGCACCAATGATCAGCACGTCGGTAGCTTCTTGGTTCATCTGGTCAGCTCCATTTGTCAACGAGTGTTGACTTTATGTGGGCTCGCTGCTTGCGTTTGTCAACGGGCGTAGGCAAAATAAACGCAGGAGCTCGAGCTTGAAGAAGTCGGAGAGGACACGCGAAACGATTCTGAGCGCGGCTCGGTATCTCTTCGCCAGGCACGGTTACGAGACCACGACCGTGCGTGACGTCGCGGAGCGCGCGCGCATCGATCCGGCGATGGTGATCCGCTACTTCGGCAACAAAGACGGCCTGTTCGCAGAAGCGGCCTCCGTCGACCTCGAGCTGCCATCGCTGGACCAGGTCGACCCGGCCGACATAGGACGAGCTATGGTCGAGCACTTCCTCGAGATCTGGGAGGGCGCCGGCCGCGAACGGGGCATGGCGGTGCTGCTGCGCTCCGCTGCCTCCAACGACTACGCGGCGGCGAAGATGCGTGAAGCCTTTCTCCGCCAAGTCATGCCGTTCATCACCACGATGGGTGACCCGGCCAGCGCGGCCCGCCGCGCCGGGCTGGTCGCAAGCCAAATGCTCGGGCTGGCAATGTGCCGCTACGTGCTCAAGCTGCCGCCTGTCGTCGCGCTATCGCGTGACCAGATCGTCGCATCGCTGGCCCCCACGCTGCAGCGCTACTCACTGCAGGGCTAAGTACCGAGCAGTCCCCATGCCGCCAGCAACAGCGCAACGGCCGGGATCGATGCGTGTGGGCCGCTGAGCGCGATCGCGATGCCGGACATCAGCGCCGGGATCGCGACGAGCACGCGTCGAACGCTCCGCTGCAGCAGCGAGCCGATCAGTGCGGTGCGGACAGGCCGGTCACACCCTTCGCGAGCAGCAGAAGCGACAGGGTTCCGATGTCCGCGCCCGTCACCTGCTCGAGGAACGGGCGCAGGTACGTGAACAAAGCGAACTGACCCGTGAATAAACACAGGATGGCGGCCATGCCGAAGGCGACCTCTGGCTTGCGCAAGAGGCGAAATACGTTGCCGGTGCCCGTAGCTGGGTCGCTGTGCATCGACGGCAGACACATCATCGACTCCCGACTCGATAAAGTAGAAAGCTCTCGTCATTCTTGGAGAGGTGAACGATGACGTAGGGCTTCACCGCGCGCTCGCCTGGGCTGGGCTGGGGTTGTTCAAATTGCTTCGGAAGAACGTGGTCAGCTTGTCGAACGGAATGAGGTTCACGCGGTCGTAGAGATCGACGTGGCCGGCACCAGGTACGATGACCAGTTCCTTTGGCTCGCTGGCGAGCCTGTATCCATCCTCGCTGAATTCCCTGGAGTGAGCCTCCGCACCCGTGATGAAGAGCAGCGGTCGGGGCGAGACCATCTCGAGGTCCGCGAGAGGGTAGAAGTTCATGAACTTGGGGTTGCTGCTGAGGGTCGGCTGCGTCGTCGTGATCGAGCTGCGACCTCTTGCCGTGCGGTAGAAGTCGTAGAACTCGCGACCAATCTGACTGGTCTTGTCATCGAGCGTTTCGGGGGTCCCCCCGGTGAACTTCGTCGCGCCGCCTGCGAACTCGACATCGCGCTGCCGCGCTGCCTGCTCGACGAACGCCTTTCTCTGCTCCATCGTCACGGAATGCTTGAGCCCGCATCTTGGTGGCGTACAGATTGGCGCTCTGCTCTTTGACCGCGCCCATGGGGTGCCCGACGACGATAGCGGCAGTCTTTGCTCTGCCGTTCAAGCTCTTGGGATGAACAGGTTCCCGACGACGTTCATCTTGAGCTGGTTCTTGAAGCTGACTTTCTGAGCGCTGACGCTCTCGCTCGTGTAGAAGTTGTCGGCACCGTTTGACTTGTCCCCGGGTGCCAGCTTCGATGTTGAGTTGGCTGGCAATGCGGAGGCCGACGCGCACGCGACCAGAGCGGAGAAGGCGCCGAGCAAGAGGCCTCCGCGTGAAAAACGAGAACGGGTCGAGCCGGACAGATGATTGGTGTTCGTCATGGTCACACGAACATGCGCCTGCGCTCGGTGCTCGACTAGGCGGCCAGGGCTGCATGGGGTGGTAAGCAGCGCTTGACAGTGGCGCACCCTGGTTGCTCAGTGGCCTGCTCGACAGGGGTGCCACCTTCAGCAGCTTACACGCGAACGAGAAGTACTACGATTTGCCCGACGCCCTACCTGGGGCTCCGACGAATCCAGGGACGGGTCCATGCCGGCGATCTTGTGCTCTACGAGTCTAATACGCTGGTGCTCTTCTACAGGACATTCACCACGTCCTACAGCTACACGGCCCTCGCCAAGGTCGACGACCCTGCGCGGCTCGCAGCAGCCTTGGGAATGCGCAACGTGACCGTCACCTTCTCACGCTAAGTCGCTTTGGGCCGCGGTTTGGGAGCTCGCTTCGCCGTCAGCTCGCGAATGGTTTCGACGAAGAGCTTCAGCGGCCCGGAGCTTTGCATGCGACTCGGATAGTAAAGGAAGAAGCCGGGAACGGCGGTGGCGTAAGGATCCAGCACGCGTCGCAGCAGCCCCTTGGCCAGCTGCCGCTCCACCAAAGGCTCCATCACGTAAGCGAGGCCAAGGCCCTGCTCAGCCCACGTCGCGCAGTACAGGCCGTCGTTGACGACCAGGCCACCGCGAACCGCCACGCGCCACGTGCGGCGGCCCCGCTCAAGCTCCCACGCATATAGCGAGCCGTTGGTTTCCGAGCGAAACGTCAGGCACTCGTGGTGACTGAGGTCCTCGGGGCGCTCTGGAGCTCCATGCTTGTCGAGGTAGGCGGGCGCACCGACCACGACGAACCGAAACGCTTCGGTGAGGCGGACGCTCACCATGTCGCGCTCGACGTACTCGCTCAAGCGAATGCCCGCGTCGAATCCCTCACGCACGATGTCGACCCTACGATCTTCGAACACCAGCTCGACCTCAATCCGAGGATGGCGCTCGCGGAACTTCGGCAAGACGGGCCCGATCACGAAGTGAAACGCCGAGCGGGGCACCGTCAACCGCACGCGGCCGACCACCTCCCCGGCCGTCTCTGTCATGCCGGAGAGCGCGGCGTGCACCTGGGCGACCGCGGGGCCCGCCGACTCGAGCAAGCGGCGCCCTGGGTCTGTCAGCGAAACGCTGCGGGTCGTACGGGCGACCAATGTCACGCGGAGCTCTTCTTCTAGCTGACGGACGCTCTGGCTCACCGCCGAGCGAGACACACCGAGCTCGCGCGCAGCGCCACTGAAGCTCTGCGCCCGAGCGACCGCCAGGAAGGCTTCGAGTTGGGAGAAGTGCGCGGTGCTCATGCGCCAAGTGTACAGCCGAGGTGCCGGCAGATTGTCAAGCACGGCTAAACGGCCCATCTCGATCGCACCCCGTTTAGCGGAGGCTTGCATGCGGCTCGTCGTCCACGTGCCTGGACGTCTTTACTTTACCGGGGCAGGCAGCTCGCACGCTCGCTCCGCAGCTCAGGGCCTGGGCATTCCAGGTGGTGCCCTGGGTCGGCCGCCTTTTCACGCGCGAGTTTCGTCTGCGGGCGGCGCGGCTGCGCTCGAGCAAGTTCCGGTCACGCTCGCAGCAACGGAGTCGCTCTTCGCAATCGAATTGCGCGATCGAGAGGTCGGAGGACGGGCTCGCCGGACGGTGTCGTCGAGCCACGCGCGCGTCTCGCGATGGGACGAGGAAAATGTGCGCTCGTGTCCGTGGACGCGTGCAGTGGACGAGTGATGTAGGTGGGGATGGCGCGTGTACGTCGCAAAAATCGACTGCGGAGTGCTTGGGCAGGGGGGAGCACGCGCCGTATGTGGTTCGATCGAGCTCGGCTCGAGTTGCGTCTCGCTGCGACCGGAGAACCGCGTTTGAAGATCCCGAAACACCTCGTACGGCTCATCCTTGGGTCGATCCTGATCCTGAGCAGCGCTTGCGGCGGGAGCCCTGAGGTCGCCAATTCCGATGGACCCGACGAACCGCCGGACGCGGGCGGCGACGCGGGCATGGGCCGACCCGACTCCGGCACCATTGTGGTGCCCCCCCCGGACGCGGGCACGATGGAGCCCGACGCGGGCGGACCGGCGTGCGGCGACGGCGCGCTCGACGCCGGCGAAGAATGCGACGACGAGAACACCAGCGCGGGCGACGGCTGTAGCGAAGAGTGCGAGATAGAGGACGGCTTCGAGTGCGACGTGGATGGGCAGAACTGCGTCGAGTGCGGCAACGGCGTGGTAGAGGGCGAAGAGGCGTGCGACGACGGCAATAGCAACGCGGCCGACGGCTGCGACGCCATGTGCGCGATCGAGCCCGGCGGCTACACGTGCCCCGTTCCGGGCGAGCCGTGCGAGCTCTGCGGCGACGGGGTGCTCGACGCCAACGAGACCTGCGACGACGGCAACGTCGACGACGACGACGGCTGCGCGGCCGACTGTAGCGCCCAGGAACCGGACTTCGACTGCGTCGAGCCGGGCGAGGCCTGTGAGCGCTGCGGTGACGGCGTGCGCGATGCCGGTGAGGTCTGCGACGACGCCAACACGGCGAGCGGCGACGGCTGCCGTTTCGACTGCGACGCGATCGAGACTGGCTGGACCTGCAGTCCGGGTGGCTGCTCGAGCTGCGGCAACGGCCTGCTCGAAAGTGGCGAGATGTGTGACGACGGCAGCGCCGCCGGCGGTGACGGCTGCTCGTCCGACTGCTCGCGCCAGGAGCCGGGCTTTCACTGCGCGGTCCCGGGTGCACCCTGCGAGGCGTGCGGCAACGGCATCGTGGAGAGCAGCGAGGCCTGCGACGACCAGAACCTAGTGGCGAACGACGGCTGCGCGGCGGACTGCTCGGCGCTCGACGAGGGCTGGACCTGCCCCGTGCCCGGTCAACCGTGCGGACTTTGTGGCAACGGGACCGTCGAAGGCAACGAGGTCTGCGATGACGGCAACGCCGCGAACGGGGACGGCTGTGACAGCGCCTGCGTGACCGTGGAGCCGGGCTTCCGCTGTGTCACGGGCGGCATCGAGTGCGAGAAGTGCGGCGACGGGAACCTCGATCCGACCGAGCTCTGCGACGACGGCAACACGAACAACGGCGACGGCTGTCGCTGGGACTGCCTGGCCGTCGAGGTCGGCTGGAGCTGCCGCACCCCGAACCAGCCGTGCGCCAGCTGCGGCAACGGCGTGCTGGAGCAGACCGAGCTCTGCGACGATGGCAACGCCACCGACGGCGACGGCTGTAGCGCGGGCTGCCTGGCCGTGGAGCGCGGCTTCAACTGCGCCGTGGCCGGCACCGCCTGCGAGCAGTGCGGCAACGGCGTCCTGGAGAGCACCGAGGCCTGCGACGATGGGAACCTCGCCGAGCTCGACGGCTGCTCCGCGTTCTGCGCCCGGATCGATCCCGGGTTCGTGTGTCACGTGCCCGGCGAGGCGTGCGAGCGCTGCGGCGACCGCGTGATCGACGCGAACGAGGTGTGTGACGACGGCAATGCCGTGGGCGGCGACGGCTGCAATGCCACGTGCGACACGGTCGAACCCTTCTTCACGTGCCAGAGCGCCGGCGCCGCGTGCAAGCGTTGCGGCGACGGCCGGCTCGACGCGGGCGAGGCCTGTGACGACGGCAACAACGCGAGCAGCGATGGCTGCCGCGCCGACTGCAAGGTGCAAGAGGACGGCTTCAGCTGCCCCCCGGGCGGCGGCACCTGTAACCTCTGTGGGAACGGCGTGCTCGATGGGGCCAACGGTGAGACGTGCGACGACGGCAACGCGACGGCCGGCGACGGCTGTAGCGCGCTCTGCCGGAGCGAAGGCGCGCCCTACAGCTGCGCGACGGCGGGCGTGACGTGCGAGCGCTGCGGCAACGGCGTGCGCGAGAGCAGCGAGGCCTGCGACGACGGCGGCGCCTGCTCGGGCGGCGCCAGCGCTGGCGCAGCGTGCACCACCGACGGGACGTGCCCCGGCGGCCGCTGTCTCCCGCGCATCGGCGACGGCTGCGGCGCGACGTGCGCGAGCGAGACGGGCTGGCTCTGCCCGGTTCCCGGACAGCCCTGCGGGCTCTGCGGCAACGGCATTCGCGAGCCGAACGAGAGCTGCGACGACCGCAATCGGACGGCTGGCGACGGCTGCTCGGCGGACTGCTCCACGATTGAGCCGAGCCATGCCTGTCCCACGCCGGGCGCGGCCTGTGTGCGCTGCGGCGACGGTGTCGTCCGCGCTCCCGAGGTCTGCGACGATCGCAACACGCTGGGCGGCGACGGTTGCAGCCACAACTGCCGCGTGATCGAGACGGGCTTCGCATGTCCGACCGCCGGCGCTGCCTGCACGAGCTGCGGCAACGGCGTGCGCGAGACCGGCGAAGCCTGCGACGACGGCAACCGCGTAGCTGGTGACGGTTGCAGCGCGACCTGCGCCGCGGTCGAAGCGGGCTTCCGCTGCGAAGCGGCCGGCGCCGCTTGCTATGCGTGCGGCAACGGCTTCAAGGAAGGCACCGAGGCCTGCGACGACGGCAATCGCGTCGCCACCGATGGCTGCTCCGCGGCGTGCGTGATCCAGGCCGGATGGGTCTGCCCCGTCGCCGGCGAGCGCTGCGGCA
>DASQDA010000850.1:0-4332 GCA_035634435.1 Polyangiaceae bacterium | reverse complement strand
CAAATCGATCGATGCGTGACGATTTTTAACGCGCGCGGGCCGTTTTTTAGCGCGTTTCGGCGCGTTTGTTCGTTGCGCTAACGACCGCTCAGGGCCACTCTCACGCGCATGAGACTGCGCTTATGGATGAGGCCGTTGTGTTTCCTGCCCTTGCTCACGGCGACGCCCGCTTTGGCAGACACGCTGGCGGCCGGCGACGCGGCGACCCTGCTCAACATCGACGACGGCTTCATCGGTGGCCTCATGCTGCCAACGGCGCTCGCCTTCCTGCCGGACGGCCGCATCGTGGTGACGCAAAAGGCAGGCGCGGTGCGCCTGTTCGAAGCCAACGGTATGCCGGCCGCGGTTAGCACCATCGGCACGTTTACAGTCGATACGGAGAGCGAGAAGGGGCTGCTGAACGTCCTGGTGCATCCGGAGTTCGCCACCAATCGTTTGCTGATCTTCTACTACTCGGCAGCCGACGGCGGCACGCCGCCGCCCATGGGCACGGGCGGGGGTTCGGACAACAACCGCCACCGCGTGGTGACCATCCGGCTCGGCGAGAACAACATGCTCGAGATGGCGACGCAAAAGGTCCTACTACAGAATCTGCGCGGTCCCGCCAATCACGACGGCGGTGCGTTGAGCATCTACGGGGACAAGTTGTTCGTGGGTGTGGGTGACACCGGCGCCAATTCCGGCGTCGCGCCCAGCGCCATGCGCGTGACCAACTACGCCAGCACCTGCCTCACTGACCCGAATGGCAAGGTCTTGCGCATCAATCTGGACGGAACGATTCCCACGGACAATCCTCTCGTTGGCAAGGCGAGCAGCGCCTGCGGTGCGTTGCCCGGCGGCCCGCCCGGCGCGGCCACCATGACGGGCGTGCGCACGGAGATCTTCGCCTGGGGGTTTCGCAATCCCTGGCGAGTCTGGGCAGATCCCAAGAGCGGCAATCTGTGGGTGGGCGACGTCGGCGAGGTCACCTACGAAGAGATTAACGTTGTCCCGAAGGCGGGCGGCAAGCACTTCGGTTGGCCCTTCCGCGAGGGCGATCAGGGCATGGCTGCCACGCAATGCGCGGGCATCGCTCCCGGCAGCAACTGCGTGGACCCGGCCTACTTCTGCCAGCACAGCGACAACACGATGCAGCCTGCCAATCCTGCCGTTGCTCGCGAGTGCAACTCGTTGACCGGCGGGATCATTCTGGACGCTTGCGAGTGGCCGGCATCGATCCAGGGGCGGTACGTCTTTGGTGACTACGAATCCCGGCAGAGCTGGAGCTTGGCGGTCAACGCAGCCCGCGACGGTGTCAGCGGCCAGCGTGCAGGGCTCTTCGCGGGCGAGGGCGCCGGACCGGTGCACTACGCCGAGAACGCCGGCGCTCTCTCCGTGGTGATGCACGCGGGTAACGGGCGCGTGACCCGCATCAGCCCCAAGATGCCCGAAGCCTCGTGCACGGGCGGCGGCGGAATGGGCGGCAGCGGCGGTACCGGTGGTGGTGGCCCATCCGGCGGCGCGGCGGGCATGGCTGGCGGCGGTAAGGCCGGCGGGAGCTCGGGTGGCATGAGCGCCGGAGGCACCGGCGGCTCTAGCCCCGTCGCGGGCGGCACTGGCGGCGCGAGCACCGGCGGCGCGAGCCCGAGCAACGGCGGCACCAGTGCCGGAGGGAGCAGCCCTGCGAGCGGCGGTTCGAGTCCGGCGGCGGGCGGCTCCGGCAACACGCCAAGCGCCGGCGGTCGCAGTCCGAGCGGCGGCTCTGGCAATCCGACCTCCGGAGGGTCCACGGGGAATCCGAGCGCAGGTGCGGCCGGCGACGCCGGAGGCGGCGACGACGGTGGCTGCGGGTGTCGGGTCGCCGGCTCCCAGTCAGGCGGTCTTGCCGCTGTGGTAGCCGCCCTGGGGCTCTCGTTCCTGTTTGGGCGTCGGCGACGCTCGCGTCGGAGCTGAGCCTCAGCGGCAGGGTCCGAACGCCTCGACCAGCGCTTGGCCGAGGCGTTCGTGACCGAGCTTGCCGAAGTGCAGCCCATCGCGCGACGCGGCTTCGTACTCCGGGCAGAGACGCTCAGGGTCACCGCACGCCAGTAGCGCAGACGCGTCCACCACACTGTTCACCAGGCCGCTCGCTCGTTGCTCCGCGATCCAGTCATTCAGGCGGCGCGTGGCCTGCGCTCGGCGAGGAGTGAAGTAGCGGGAGAAGCCGCCCCACGGCGCAACGGTCACGGCAATGACTGCGATGCCCCTTTGCCGAGCGGCGGAGTAGAGGTGCTCCAGGTCACGGCTGATCTTCTCGAAGCTGCGGCCGGCGCTTTCGTCACTGTACAGATCGTTCACACCGCCAAACACCACGAGGTGTGTGACGCCCTGGCTCAAGAGCGGCATGCCCTCTGTCGCGAAGCGCCGCCGCATCTGGTTCAGCATGAAGCCGCCGCGCGCGAGGTTGTCGATGCGCGCTCCGGGGCAGTGGGCAAGCAGCGGGCGCAAGTAGCCGCCGCCGCCAACTTTTGGATCGCTCAAGGAGTCCCCGAGCACCAGGATGCGTGGCGCTGAAGGCGCGCCACGCTGCGGGGACGCGGCCGGCGCCGAGGTCGCTGGGGCCGGCGCCCGCTCCGGCAAAGCGGGGGCGGGCGCGGGGGCCGGAGCAAACGTTCCCTGGGCAGCGGCCGCTGGACGCTGTGCACCCGGTCGGGGCTGCGGCTCTCGCGCGGTCTCGCGCGGGCTCGCCGAGCGACATCCGACACCAGCACAGCAGAGCGCAAGCACGATGAGCTTTGACAGCATGGGCCGAGTCGGAAACCCTAGCGCGGGATGAGCGCGCGCGAAGTCTACCAGAAGACGCGTAAGGTTCCGGACCTCTTCTGGAACGCTAGGGTCTGTCGGCCGATCGCCGCGGCGCTGGTGGACGCGCTGAAAGACACACGCGTGACCCCGAACCAGATCACCTTGCTGGCCGTCCTGGTCGCTTTGCTAGCGGCCGGCATTCTGCTCGCTGCGCCCGGCTATTTCGGGCTGCTGGCGGGCATCGTCGTGTTTCAGCTGTCGTACGTGCTCGATTGCGCCGACGGCATGCTGGCGCGTTACCGGGGCATTGCGTCCGCCACTGGCCACTTGCTGGATTTCCTGATGGACGAGATCAAGGCGTTCGTCATCCTGGCGGCGGTGGCCGTGCGGCTCTATCTGGCGCAACAGGATGCACGCTACTTGTTGCTGGGACTGCTGGGTCTGGTGGCGCTGGCGTCCGGCGTCGCGCTGACGAGCTTCCTGCGGCGCCCCGAGGTGGCTGGCCCAGCTCCGGTCATCGCCGCAGCGCCCGTGCGGCGCAGCGGTGCGGCGCGCGCCATCACGCTCGTCGAAAGCGTGGCCAAGTTCCTGATTCATTACCCTTCGTACATTCTGTACGCGGCGCTACTGGGGCGCATCGAGCTTTACTTTTTCCCCTACGTCGCCGTGAACGTGCTGTACGCGATGCGCGCCTTTGCCTCGGTGTCGCTCCGCTTTGGGCGGTCGGCAAGCGCGGAGCTCTGAGCCGCACGTCACGGCGGGTCGGCTCCGCCGAGCGCTTGCTCTTCTTGCAGATAAAGCTCCACGAGCGGCTGATCGAACAGGTAGCTCACCGCAACGTGGCGTGGCCGCAGCTCTTCGTTGGCCGCAAACAAGCCAGGTAACGTGGCGTCCGTCAGCAAGGCCATGCCGGCGGGCAGGGAACGCGCGGTGCGGAGGCGCTCGCCCCACGCGAGCCTCGATTTGGCGGCTGGCTCGGCGAGGGCAAACCCCCATTCCCCGAGCGTCGGCAGCGGCGCGCGGTAAGTGTGCACGTCGAGCTCAGCCGCTCGCAACGTGGCCAGGATGCTTTCATGCGTGGCCGGCGTGCGCAGCGGTGAGCTCACTTGCAGCGCCAGGATGCCATGCGGAAACTTCTCCTGGAGCCTGCGGAAGAAGTGGCGGGTGTAGTGCTTTCCTTCGAGGTAGCTCAATGGGTCGCCAAAGTCGGCAAGCACGACGTCATAGCGGCCGCGATCACTGGCCAAAAACTCGAAGGGCTCGGCCTGCACCCGCGTGATGCGGCTGGAATCGAGAGCGCCCGCGCCGAGGCTGCGCATCCAGCTGGCCTTGCGGGCAAGCTCCGTCAGACCCGCGTCGACGAACACCGAGGTGACGTGCACGCCCGGCCAGCGCAGCACCTCGCGTTCGATGGCACCAATGCCGTTGCTGAAGACGAGCACCGAGGTCGGCCGCGAGCTCAGCGCCAGGGCGGGGTGCGTGAGCGCCTCGGCGAAGCGCCGGGCATCGGCGCTCGTGGTGGTCAGAAGATCGTTGGAGAAGAGCGCGGCGCCGCTCTGCAGCCGGGTG
>DASQDA010000849.1:0-1774 GCA_035634435.1 Polyangiaceae bacterium | reverse complement strand
GAGTGTCCTTCCGCCTAAAGGGCTGTGACCGCAACATCCGCAAAGGCAAGAGCCATGCTGTCCAGCGCCGCCGGATCGCGTCGACTTGGCACCTTTCTCCCAGTCGGATAGGGAGTAACCGGGGCAGATTTCCGGGCGGGGCGGTTTGCCCGAGAGATCGGTTTCGTGATTCACGCTGCGGATGTCGCGGCTGCCTTTTGATTTGATCGAGAGCGTCGAGGTCGATGCCCTGCGCAGCGAGAACCAGGCGCTGCGGGTCGAGAACCAGATCCTGAAGGACGAGATCGCCCGGCTCAAAGGTCTTCCCCCACGACCTCCGTCAAAGCCGCACAAGTCCTCGGGCATGGAGCAGGCCACCGATCCGTCAGGGTCCAGCACCCGCAAGGGCCGGCGCCGGACCCGTGGCGCCAAGCGCGACAGCAACCGGATCACCCGCGAGGTGGTCGTCAAGGCTGAGGCGCCCGAGGGCTCGCGCTTCAAGGGCTACGAAACACTCCTGGTGCGCGAGCTGGCGCTCTCCGCCGAGGTGCTGCGCTATCGGCGTGAGCGATGGGCGACCCCATCTGGCCACCCGATCGTAGCGCCCGTGCCAGCGGGCATCGTCGGCGGATACGGGGCCAACCTGCGGCGCTTCTGTCTTGTCATGCATACCCAGGGGCAGGTGACCACCGAGCGCCTGACGGCCATCCTCAACGGCATTGGCGTGGAGATCTCAAAGCGCCAAGTGGTACGGCTCCTGACCTCGAACCTCGAACCCTTTGCCGAGGAAGACGAACAGGTGCTGCGGGCCGGGCTCATGAGCGCGCCCTTCATCACGGTCGACGACACCAGCGCCCGCCATGCCCGGCGCGAGGGGGTGACCACGCACATCGGCGGCGAGCGCTTCACGGCGTTCCGGACTGGCTGCTCCAAGCCGCGCCAGACCTTTCTGTCGCTGTTGCGGGCCGGGCACGAGGACTACGTGATCAACGAGGAAGCGCTGCGCTCCATGCGCGAGCGTGGTCTGGCGGGCCCGGTGATCGACAGGCTCATGGCCCATCCCGCCCGATCCTTCCCGAACCAAGCGGCATGGCTTGCGCATCTGAGCGTGCTTGGGATCGACACCTTGAACGTGACGCCGTCGCCGGTGACGGTCGCGAGCGAGGGGGCGCTGTGGGGCGCCATCCGTCATCATGGCTTGCTCGGCAAGGCGGTGATCGTGTCCGACGATGCCGGCCAGTTCCGGGTCGGCACCCACGCTTTGTGCTGGGTGCATGCCGAGCGTCTGGTTCACACGCTGGTGCCGACCACGCGGGCGCAGGCTCAAGCCTTGGAGACGGCCCGCCAGCTGATCTGGTGGTTTTACCGGGACCTCAAGGCGTGGAAGCGCGACCCGTGCCCCCGCCGGGCCAGTGCCCTGAGGGCGCGGTTCGATCGCATCTTCACCCGACAAACCGGCTCCATCATGCTGGACCGGCTGCTCGCCCGACTTCATCGGCGCAAGCGTGAACTCCTGCGCGTGCTGGAGCGCCCGGAGATCCCGCTCCATACCAACGCATCGGAGAACGATATCCGGGCCTGCGTCATCAAGCGGAAGATCTCCGGCGGCACCATGAGTGATGCAGGCCGCGAGGCGCGCGACGTCATGCTCGGCCTGATGAAGACCTGCATGAAACTCGGCGTGTCCTTTTTCGCTTACCTCGGCGACCGCCTCGGCCTGAACACCACCGGCTCGCAGGTCCCGCCGCTCGCCCACTTGGTGGCCAGCCCCGCCTGACAGCCTTCGCCCGGAAAT
>DASQDA010000848.1:0-4965 GCA_035634435.1 Polyangiaceae bacterium | reverse complement strand
GAGCAGGACGTGCTCGAGCAGCGCATGCTCGAGCTCTCCGCCGACGAGCACGCTCGCGAGTCGGACGCGCTCGCCGAGACGGAGGCGCTGAGTGGCCTGCAAAGCGAAGAGGCCCGGGCCAGCGAAGAAGTGCTCACGCTGCGCAAGCAGTCCGGGGGTCTGACGTCCCAGGCCGCCGCGCTAGACGCTCGGCTCGATGGGGTGGCGCAACGGGTCGCCGACTCGCGCATGCGCCGCGACCGCTTGGCGCAAGAGCTCGAGAACCTGCAGGGGGAGCTCGCGAACAGCGCCGTCAAGCAGAGCGCGCTCGAGCACAGCGTGGCCGAGCTCGCCCAAGGCAAGCTCATCACCGTCTCGGAGCGTGAAGCCCTCGCGACCGAGATGGAATCGCTGCGAGCGCGGCAACGTGACTCCGAGAAGGCGGTGGACGCCGTCAAGAACGAGCTTGGGATGCGGCGCAATCGGCTGCGCGTGCTCGAAGATTTGCACCGCAGGCTGGAAGGCGTTGGCGCCGGCGCTCGCGCGCTGCTGTCGAAGCAAGACAGCCGGGTGCTGGGCATGGTCGCCGACAGGTTGGAAGCGCCCGAAGAGCTCACGCTTGCGGTCGCCGGTCTGCTCGGAACGCGCCTGCAAGCCGTCGTGGTCGAGAATTGCCAGGCAGGCGTCGATCTGCTCGCCGAGCTCGCGGTTCAGGAACGCGGACGCGCCGACGTCATAGCGGCGCACCCGGCCTACACCGCGGGAAGCGCCCGCGGGCTCGCCGCCGATTCGCGGGTGCTCGGGCGACTGGCCGACAAGCTGCGCTACGCCGCGACCGACGAAGCGCTGGTGCGTGCACTAATTGGCGATGCGCTGCTCGTCGGTACCGCGCAGGACGCAGCGGAGGTTGCTCGCGCCCGTCCCGGGTTGACGTGCGTCGCCCTCGACGGAACCGTGGCGCGCCCGGACGGCATCGTCAGCGGGGGCAGCGGTGACGACGTCGCCTCGGGCATGCTCGAGCAGAAGCGCGAGATGCACCAGCTGGCGGCCGAGGTCAGCCGCCTGGAGCTCGAGTCGGCTCGCATCAACGCCGAGCACAACGCCATTCGAGCACGGGTGACCGAAGTGTCGACCGCCCTCGATCGCGCCCGCCAGCAAGCGCACACGGGTGAGCTCCTACACGTCACTGCCGAGAAGGACCTGTCGCGAACGGTCGCGGAAATAGCGCGCATGCAGACCCGCCTCCGCGCCATCGACAGCGAGCTCGACGAGCTCGACCGCGCGCTACAAGCCGCAGCTCAGACCGAAGGCGAATCGCTCGCTCAGCTCGACGCCGTGCGCGCAGAGCTGGAAAGCGTGCACCACGAGCTCGATCGCGCCGAGGAGAACGCTGCAGCGTGGCGCGAGCGGGTGGCTGGGCAAGCTTCATTGGTGACCGAGCGCCGGGTTCGGCTCGCGCAGGTGAAAGAGCAGCTGCAGGCCGCGCGCAGCGCCAAGCAGCGCGTCGAGTCCTCGCTTTCAGAGCTGCAGACACGCTCCAGCCGCCTACGGCTCGAGCTGGACGAGGCCGCGAGCGCGTATGGCGAGACCGCGGCGCGCACCCTGTTGGCACGTGAAGCGCGCGTCGCAGCCGCAGCTCGGGCACGCGAAGCTCATGTCGAGCTAGACGCCGCTCGCGAGCAGCTGGACCACGTGCGCCACGCGTTGAGCTCCAAGGAAGCGGAGCTCCGGCACCTGCGGGAAGAGCTTGCAACGCGCGACGAGAGCGCGCGCAAGCACGAGATGGCCATGCAGCGCATCGAGATCGAGCGCGAGCATCTGCTCAGCAGTATCCGCGAGCGCTTTCGGGGGCTCGAGCTGCCCAGAGTCGTGGGCGACTATCATGCACGCCCGGCGCCAGACGCCGAGCATCGGCGCCGCATCGACGAGCTCACGCAGCTCATCGATCGCATGGGGCCCGTAAACCTGGACGCCAAGGTCGAGCATGAGGACGCGGAGCGGCGGTTCAAAGAGCTCAACGACCAGAAGGGCGACATCGAGAAGGCCCTGGAAGAGCTCGACACCGCCATTCGCCACATGAACCGTGAATCGCGCCGGCGCTTCCGCGAGACCTTCGAAGAGGTCAACCAGCTCTTCAAGCGCACCTTCAGCAAGCTTTTCCGCGGCGGCCGCGCAGAGCTGAAGCTCACCGACGAGGACAACCTGCTGGAGAGCGGCGTCGAAATCATCGCGCAGCCACCGGGCAAGAAGATCGGCACCATCGAGCTACTGAGCGGCGGCGAGAAGGCGCTGACGGCGGTGTCGTTGATCTTCGCCATCTTCCAGCATCGCCCGTCGCCCTTCTGCATCCTGGACGAGGTCGATGCTCCTCTCGACGAGGCGAACGTCACCCGGTATAACGAGATTGTGCGCTCGATGACCTCGCATTCGCAGTTCATCCTCATCACGCACATCAAGCAAACGATGCAGAGCGTGGATGTGCTCTATGGCGTGACGATGGGCGAACCGGGCGTTTCGCGCATCGTGAGCGTCAAGATCAACGAGCGAGCGGCCCCACGCAGCGATTCAATGGTGGTGCGCAGCGCTGGCTCGAGCCCCTCCCCGCGCGAGGCCGAAGTGCCCATCGCCGCGGGAGTCGCCTGAAAGCCACGAGCTCCCGGGCGCGCGTCGAAGCGCGGACGAGCCGGCTCACGAAGCAGCGGAGCCGGTCAGACGCAGCAGCAGAAAAATAAGCACACCCGTCAGCGAGACGTACAACCAAATCGGCAGGAAGACGCGGTTGAGCTTGCGGTGGCGCTGAAACGAGCGCGTGAAAGCGAAATAGAACGAGGTCAGCGACAAGGGCACGATCGACAGCGACAGGACGATGTGGCTGATCAAGATGGTGAAATAGAACGTGCGCAATGGTCCTGTGCCAGCGAACTTCGTGTCCCCGTGGACGAAGTGGTAGCTCAGGTAGCCAACCAGAAAGAGCGCCGACAGCGCGAAGGCTGACACCATGAACATGCGGTGTACCTGCATCGAGCCGCGGCGGATGGCGACGTAGCCGGCGATCAAACAGCTGGCGGATAGCGCATTGAAGACGGCGTTGACGGCAGGCAGAAAACGCAGGTCGAGCGTCGTGCCAGCGTCGACCGGGCGCAGCAAGATGTAGCCGATGAACGCGACGGCCGCGCACGACAGCGCGGCATTCAGCGCGTAGAATCGGCGATCCGCAGACCGCGTGGGAACGGTCGAGCTGGGCTGTTTGCGGTCTGACAACGGCTGTCCTGTGCTCAACCTGGGCCGGGGATCTTGTAGACCCAGATGTTGTCTCGGAACTTGTGGACGGGCTCGAGACCCTGCATCCAGGTGGCGCAGCGGGGGGTAGCCTCGAAGCGCCGTACGTACTGCACGTGAATCGCAACCCACGAGCCGGGAGCGGGCTTCGTTCTGCAATCAAGGCTTCGATACTCGAGTCCCAGCGAGTCGACCTCCAACTTTCGAGTGGACGTCTGCACGTGATAATAGAGCGGCTTTAGCCCCTCCCGCTTGGCGAAACGGACGAAGGCCTTGCGGTCCTGCCCCCAATCGTCGCCCACGACGTTGATCCAGGAGCCTTGGCCGAGAGCCAGGAAGTTATAATAGTTGAGGTAGCCTGGTCCGGCGAGCAACACGCTGAGCAGGCCGCTGAATGCGAGCACCTGCACGAGCCGCAAGTGGTTGCCGTTCAAGATCTCGGGCGCGCGCGCAAAAGCACGCGCGGCGACCACGCTGGCCAGAGGGATCACGGGAATGCCGTGACGAACACCCATGTTGAGCTTGGAGCGGGTGAGAAACAGCAGAAAAAGCGTCGCTACGGCCAAGAAGCAGGCCGTGGCCAGGCTCACGCCCCATACGTCCCGGGAGAGCTCGGAGCTAGCGTGCGCGGGCGTTGCCGCAGGTCCAGCGCTAGGTGCGGCGGCGAGCCCTGGGCGGTGCATGACCGGGGCTTGCCGCGCGGAGCGAGCGTCTTTGCGGTCGTCCTCTTCGTCTTCGTCGTCATCCGCGTCTTCCTCATCCTCGTCTTCGTCGTCGTCTTGGTCATCCTCGTCGCCGCGCGTGTCGTGTTCGACCTCTTCGTCTGCGTCCTTGGCGCGGGTCGGATCCTCCGCCGGCGCTGTGCTCACGATGGCGGCAGGCTGTCGTTTGCGGCGGCGCCAGACAATGACCCCTGCCAGCGCCAGCAACATCAACAACGCTGGAGGGTTCTTGGTAACCAGCAGCACTGGGAAATAGGCCCAGCGCCCGCCGCGTGATTGCTCCCCAAGAAAGTAGCTCGGATAACCGCCCCGGTTCTGCTCCTGCACGGCGAAGAGACCGAAGAGATACGAATACGGTAGTGGAATGCGCAAGCTATCGGGCAGCGAGGGCAGCGGCGAACGGCGCTCCAGCATCTCGCCGCGATAGCTGCTCGTCACCCAATGCTGCGGTTCCGGCGCAGCCAAGATCTCGCCGACGCTCATGCCGGTGCGGTCGAACTTGTACATGGCGTTGATCCCCAGGAGGACGATCAACCCAGCAAGGGCGAAGTGGCCGAGCCAGCGCAGCACGCGTTTCGGCAGCGACGCTTCGGTGCTGAAGATCCCCTTGCCCAGGCACGCGGCCAGCAGCGCAACCAGCACGACGATGGCCAGGAGCACGATGCCGCTGTGCTTGCTCAGCACGAGCCCGGCGAGCGCTAGGCCCAAGGTAACGATACGCTTGGAGTCACGCAGGTAACGGACGAGCTCACCAGTGGCGATGGCCGTGAAGGTGGCGACGGGCATGTCGGTCGTGACGTATCTGGCCTGCCCCATCAAGGTTGGATTGAAGGCGACGAGACACGCTGCCGCAGCTGCCGTGGGCCAGCCAAAGATGGAGAGACAAAAGTAGAAGACGTACACCACCAGGCCGGCCAGAAATAGCGTCGCGACGTAGCGACCGCGCGCGAGCTGCACCTTGGCGTGCTCGTAATCCTGCTTGATG
>DASQDA010000847.1:0-4294 GCA_035634435.1 Polyangiaceae bacterium | reverse complement strand
CGGCAGCGCACTGTTACGGCCCGTGCGCTGGGCCGTCGGCTTTTTCGCTTCGCCGATCGAGGTGTCGCCCGTGGTGCGCGTGGTGGAGCGGCAGCGCTGGTTGGCAGCGTTGAATGCGGCAGCAACGCGCTGCCTCACGCCCGCCTTTGCGGGTGCGCTGGCGATCACGGAGGGGCGTGTGACGCCCGTGTACCCACGTCCTGGCCAGCGACTCGACGCTGACGGTGCCGAGCGAACGGTGCTGCGCGCGCTCGAATCGGGCACCTCGCCCGTGCGCTTGTCACCGATTGCACAGCAGCCGCCCTGGAGCCGCACACAGGTCGAGCAAGCCGTGAGGCTCGCGGCGAGCTTGGCCGTCAACATACGCCTGTACGACCTGGAGTCCGAGCGCAAGCTGGAGCTGTCGGCCAACGAGGTCGCTGGTTTGTTGCGCCTGGCGCCGGGCGTCCCTGCCTCCCATGAGCCCGAAGTGCGTGTCGACCAGCACAAGCTGCAGGAGTGGCTTTCCGGGCCAGGTCGCGCTCTGGAGCGCGAGCCGCATTCGGCCAGCTTCGTGATAGGCGAAGCGGACGAGGTTCACGTGCTGCCGAGTGAGCCGGAGGTGAAAGTGGACACCGCTGCGCTCGCCGATGCGATTCTCGTCGCGGCAGCGTCGACCCAGGGCTGGGGAGTGCTCCCGCTGCGTCGGCGCGGCGAACCGACGCTCTCGACCGAAGCGGCGTTGGCGCTCGGAGTGCGGGGTCTCGTGAGCACCTTCACCACGCGTCACCCTTGTTGTGAGCGGCGCGTCGACAACATTCACCGCATCGCCGACCTGCTCGATGGTCTCTTGGTCCGCCCCGGAGAAACCCTCTCGGTGAACGCCGTCGTCGGGGCCAGAACCACCAGCAATGGATTCGTGCAAGCTCCGGCCATCGAAGAGGGCGAGATGGTCGAGAGCGTGGGCGGCGGCATCAGCCAGTTTGCGACCACCCTCTTCAACGCGCTGTTTTACGGCGGCTATGACATCGTGGAACGCCAGCCGCACACCTACTGGTTCCCGCGGTATCCGATGGGACACGAGGCCACCTTGAGCTATCCCAAACCAGACCTCGTCTTTCGCAATGACACCTCGGCTGGGTTGCTGATCGACACGCAGTACACGGGGACGCGGATCACGGTGCGTCTCTTCGGTGACAACGGCGGTCGCAAGGTGCGAGCCGAGGTGTCGCCGCGGCAGAACGTGGTGCAGCCGCCGGCCGAGCTGGTGCCGAGCGCGGACTTGCCACCCGACAAGGAACGCGTCCAGGAAGCAGGGATGGTGGGCTGGTCCGTCCTGGTGGGCCGCGTGATCTCGTATCCCGATGGCACACAAAAAGAAGAGCGGCGCAAGGTCACCTACAGGCCGCGCACACGGCGCGTGCTGGTACACCCCTGCCGCGTGCCGCGCGGCGAAAAGGGTCACACGGGGGAGTCCTGTCCAACGCCGGAAGAGAGCCCTGACCCGAGCTTGTCACCTGACACTTCAGCGCCCGAAGGCGCCAGCCAATGACGCCGAGCGGGCTCGAGCCTCCGTCTCGCACTGCGCTGCAGGAGATCGTTCACGTTGGCCGCACGTTGCTAGGCCGAGGCGAGTTTCGGGTGGTGGTCGCCTGCAGCATGGTGATGGGGCTCGCCGTTTCCTTCGTCTTGCCCTTCTTCTCGCTGTTTGGCACCTCGGAGGTCGGGATGTCGCTCGCCGGCTTCGGTGCATTCATGACCACCACGGCCGTCCTCAACATGGTGATCAGCACCGTGCTCTCACACCGCTCGGACACGCGCTATTCGCGGCGAACGCTGCTGCTCACGGGCTCGCTCTGCGGAGCGCTCGGTTACCTCGGTTATGCGTTCGTCCGCGAGGTCTGGGTCTTGCTCGCGATCGGCGGTCTGGTGCTCGGGGTCGCATCGATCACGTTCTCACAGCTTTTTGCCTACGCGCGAGAGCTGATTGACGAACGCGAGATTCCTGCTTCGGACGCGGCGCTCTATACGAGCGCCATCCGCATGTGTTTTGCACTGTCCTGGACCGTCGGCCCTGCCATCGCGGCCGTCACGCTCGGGCTCTTGGGCTTTCGCGGTCTGTTCCTTGTCTCGGCCCTGCTGTACGCGCTCTTCTTCGTTTTGGTCTGGCGCTTCGTCCCCGCGAGCGAGCGCGGTGTTCCGCGTGCAGTCACGGCAGCGCTTTCGCTGCGCGGCTATCTGATGAAGCCCGACGTGCTCGCCTGGTTCGTGGCGTTCGCTCTGGTGTTTTCGGCGCACACCATGTCGATGAGCAACATGTCGCTCTTCGTGCTGAAGGAGCTCGCTGGCACGGAAGCTCACGTGGGCATCATCTTCGGTCTGGCGCCGGTCTTCGAGCTGCCCTTCATGCTGTACTTCGGCCTGCTGGCGACGCGCATGGCGCAGCCGCGGCTCATCCGCGTGGCGGTGACACTCGCGGTGATGTACTACGCGCTGCTGTCGCTGGTCAGTGCGCCCTGGCACATCTATCCGTTGCAGCTCTTGAGCGCGGCCATCGTCTCGGTCACGGGCGGGGTCGCGATCACCTTTTTTCAGAACAAGCTCCCGGGACAGTCCGGAGCCGCCACCAATCTCTACATGAACGCGGGGCGAATCGGCTCCACCTCGGGCTACCTATTGTTTGGCGCCGTAGCGTCCCGCTTCGGGCATCGTGGCGCGTATGTCGCTTGCGCAACCCTCGCGCTGGCTGCTCTCTTGCTCACGCTGCTGCTCGATCGGAGCGGGCACAAGCCGCTGCGCAGCGCTGGCGTGGAAACGGCGAAAGCTTAAGCATCCGACGGGTCCGGCTCGAAACGCGCGACCTGCGGGGCGTCGTACGGGATCTGGTCGATCCACCCCGCGCTGGCGTTCGGGAAGGCGTCGACGTCGGGAACGTAGGGCTTGATGTCGAGGATGGGCGTGCCATCCAGCAAGTCGATGCCGCGCACGTGGAGGCGGTGACCCTCGATCCTCACGAGCCTGGTGGCCGAAAGACCAATTGGGTTCGGACGGTCGGGTGAGCGTGTCGCGAACAGGCCGCGCTTCACCCGCTCTCCACGCGGCGGCCTGACCAGTGGCGCCCAGCCGCCGCCGCGGTGCAGCCACGCGAGCACCCAGATGCGATCCATGCCCGCCAGGTCGCTCAACGCCTCCAGCGGGATCTGCTCGGTATCGAGCTCGAGCACTGCTTCCGCATCGGAGTCGAATGCCGCCGCCTGATGCGGTGTTCCGAAGCGACGCTGATATGGAGAGCAGACCCAGCCGATGGGCTGAAAAGCAAACGGGCCTCGTTCTCGGGAGGAGTCTGCGGGGTGCGACATGAGCGACTACTTACTCCCAGCGGCTACCCGGCGCTGCACGTGGCGAGCCGCAGGAAAAGTTGGCACCCTTGAGCAAGTCGATGTCGTTTTCGCACCTGACTCCGAGCTCCCGTCGCTGGGCGGGCGTGCTTCTGCTCGCTCTAACGTCGTTGCCTCTGGGCTGTGCCGCTTCCGGCGCTAGCTCGGGTACGTTCGGCCGCGGCCTTCCCCCGGTCGCGGCGTCCCCCGAGGTTCGGCGCCAAGAGCGTGCCATGCACCTGCGCTTGAACCGCGATCGCGCCGCGCGCGGTCTGCCGCCACTGGCCTACGACGAGCGCCTCGCCGATATCGGGCGCTACCACTCCGCGGACATGCGGGACAAGCGCTTCTTCGCGCACGAGTCCCCCACGAGCGGCTCGCTCGACGATCGGCTCAACGCCGCCGGATACCTGTTCGTGACCGCGCGCGAAAACCTGTCGGAGGCGCCGGACGTGCAGAGCAGTCAGGATTCGCTGCTCGCGAGCCCGGGCCACTTCGCCAACATCATGGCGGACGACATCACTCACGTTGGGGTGGGCATCGTCCGCGGCGGGGTGGAGGATCCTACCAATCTGATGGTCACGCAGGTGTTCGCGCGGCCCGGTCGCGTCGAGACGCCGCAAGCAGCGCAGGACGCAATCCTGACGAGCATTCAGCAGGCACGAGCTGGACGCGGTCTGACGGCGGCCAAGCTCCACGGCGAGCTGGACGCCCTGGCCGAACAGTACATCGTGGAGCTGGCGCCCGAGACCACGCCCAGCGACCTGCAGCAGGTGGGCAAGCGCGTCAGCAAAGAGGTTGGTGCGCGCGGCAATCTTGGGTTCCGTGGTGTGCTGGTGGTCGGTCAGCTCTTGCCAGACTCGGACAGTCTACAACTTCCGCAAGAGCTGCTGAGCTCTTCCACGGCTGCGCTCGGCCTGGCGGTGCGTCAGGTGTCG
>DASQDA010000846.1:0-1793 GCA_035634435.1 Polyangiaceae bacterium | reverse complement strand
GCATGCCCCACGCTACACCCGCGAATTTGCAGTCCGCAGGTTGCGTCGTGAGGCGCTTTCCCTGGTCTCGAAGCGTTTCGATTCGAAGCCTTTGCGCGAAGGCACCTAAGCGGCGTCGCACGCAGCGCTCGACCCAACTTCACGCAAGTCAGCAACTCGCTCGCGCCGATCCGTAGATACCACGTCAAGCGAAATCGTTCAGCAGATCAGCGTTGGCGCTGAATGGCGACCTCCAGGATGCGAATCGCTCAGCACTGTGCCGGGTCCCAGAGTCGTTTTAGGCAACGAGATGGGGCCCGCAGATCCTCGAAGTCGACTTCGTCCGTGGCTCGGTGCAGAGGGCGTTTGCGATGCGTCGCTCGGCGGTCAAAGACGTGGCTGAACCACCGTGTGGAGGCTCAGCGATTGCTCGTCACCTCGCTCCCTGCACGCGACCGATTTCGGACACTCCGCCGAGCGCGTGCAGCCGCGCCGCCGCTGTCGCACACCAAGCGTTCGTCAGACGCGCACTCCTCCGGCTCACCGCCGGGTCCTCGGCACCCTCAGCACCTTACGATTCAATCTCCTCCACACCCCTCGTCCCCGACGTCCGCCGCGCCGCCGACGTCCTCGCCGGGTAGGCGCGGCTGCTCCGACGCCAGCGCCGGATCGTGTTGCCCTGGGGCGTCCGGGACGAGCAGCGCGCACGTTCCCCTGCATCCCCCAAAACACGCGGGCGTGGCGCGAGAACCGCCGAAAAACGAATGAAAGGACGACCCTGTCGTCACTGGCCTGGTGTAAGGTGACGCGGTCCGGAAAGCGCGACGATGGCCATAGCGCAGGGAAACTGCCCGAACTGCGGGGCGCCCATCGAGTTCGCGATTGGGTCGTCACTCGCCAAGGTTTGTGAGTACTGTCGACACACGGTCGTGCGTAGCGATCGTGGGTTGAGCGAGCTCGGCAAGGTCGCCGATCTCGCGCCCACCTCCTCACTCATTGCAGTGGGCGACGAAGGCACCCTCGCGGGACGCCCGTTCCGCGTCCTGGGGCGCGTCCAGCTCGACCATGGCCAAGGCCCCTGGGACGAGTACTACGTTGCGTTCGACTTTGGCCAGGCCTGGGGTTGGCTCGCCTATGCACAAGGCGAGTGGCTCACGACGAGCTTGGTGCCGGCCATCCGCGCGCCCGCCTACGCTCATCTGCGGCTCGAGATGGACGTCGTGCTGGGGCAAGCGGGCTCGTTTCGGGTGGGTGAGCTGCGCACGGCGCGCATCGTCTCCGCGGCGGGTGAGCTGCCGGGGAGCTTTCCCGCGGGCTTCGTGCGGCACTACGCCGACCTCGCCGGCGCGCGCACCGCGTTCGCGACCTTGGACTTCGGGGATGGAAACCGAGCGGCCGACGTGTACCTCGGGTGGGCGTTTCCGGAGGCGGCGCTGCAGGTCTCCCAACAGGGGCCGCGCAGCGCCAACCAGGTCGCTACCACTAGCCTGCGCTGCGCCGGTTGCGGCGGTGACGTGCCAGCGCTCGCAGGGGCTCGCAGCGAGCGGCTCGGTTGCCCTTACTGCGGTGCTCTGAGCGATCTGGCCGAGCAGCGCGTGATCGCGGCGCAGGCAGCGGCGCGCGCGACCCCCAGCATTCCGATCGGCTCACGCGGCCGATTCGAGGATCGCGAGTACGTCTGCATAGCGCTCGTCCGCCGCGGCTCCGACTTCGACGGCGAGCTCTACAGCTGGGAAGAGTACCTGCTGTGGAGTCAGGGGACTGGCTTTCGTTGGTTGGTCGATGACCCGGAGACCGGCTGGTCGTGGGTGCAG